>NZ_SRLC01000002.1:1500000-1686303 GCF_004765605.1 Hymenobacter aquaticus
TGCCCGGATTAAGGCCATTATGATCATCCTGGGAGTGGCTATACCAGTGGTAGTAGCCATTCTGCATTTTTTCTCCAAGTCATTTCACATTGCCGGCGCGCAGGTCAAGTTCCTGCCGGCCGTCAATGCCGTGCTGAACTCCCTGACGGCAGTGTGTCTGCTACTGGGCTACTACTTCATCCGGCAGAAGCAGGTGCTCAGGCACCGGGCCATGATGGGTACCGCCTTCCTGCTGGGGGCCTTGTTCCTGGTGTCGTACGTGATGTACCATTCCCAGGTCGAATCGACGAAGTTCGGGGGGGAAGGCCTGATTCGCGGCGTGTACTACTTTATCCTGCTCAGCCACATCCTGCTGGCCGCCGTGACGGTGGGCCTGGTGCTGTTTACGCTGTACTTTGCCCTGACCGAGCAGTTTGCCAAACACCGCCGCATTGCCCGCTGGACCTTTCCCATCTGGCTTTACGTTTCCGTAACGGGCGTTATCGTGTACTTCATGATTTCGCCGTACTATACCTGAGTTGCAGGCAACTTTTTCTCACGCAGTTGGTTTTCAAAGAGATGAAAAAGATAGGAGCTGGATTATTCGCCCTGATGCTGGCCGTGCTGCTGAGCCTGGCTCCGCTGGCCTCGCAGGCGCAGTGCACCATGTGTAAAACGCAGGTGGAAGCGGCCCGCACCGAAAAGGACGCCTACGATACCTCGGGCCTGAACAAGGGCATCGTGTACCTGATGACGATTCCGTACCTGCTCATTGGCACGGTGGGCTACTTCTGGTACCGCAACAGCCACAAGAAGAAATAATGGCGGAGCCCTCTTCCACGGGGTGGGCCCTGCTGAATCTGAAGTGTCCGCGGTGCCACCGCGGACCTTTGTTTAAGTACTCGGCCCTGAATCTGACGAAGTTCGACGACATGTACGAGGCGTGCCCCGACTGTGGGCAGCATTACGAGCCGGAAGTGGGATTTTACTGGGGTGCCATGTACGTCAGCTACGGCTTCTCCGTAGGCATTGTGGTGCTGGTGGGCGTGCTGCTCTACTACCTGGCCCACGACCCGCCGGTTTGGGTGTACGTCAGCACCGTGGCCGCGGCCGTGCTGCTGCTCACGCCGCTGCTGTTTCGCTACGCTAGGGCCGTGATGCTATACTTCTTCGGCGGCGTCCACTACAAGCCGCCCCGTTGAAGCCCTGCCCCGGCTGCCGGAAATAGGAAATGCCGCCAATTGGCGGCATTTTTGTTTGGGCTGCCTCCCGATTCGCGCCGTATTTTTATCGATTACCGTATCTGCCGCTGTTGAAGTCGTCCCGTTTTTCTCCGCTTGTTCTGCTGCTGGCTGCCTGCATTTGCTTTGTGGGCGCCTACCTCAGCAACCGTTTTGGAGCGCGGGCCTCCGGCGTGCTGGTACACACCGACGTGGTGCGCCTCCAGAACCTGGTGGAAGGAGCCGAGCACACGGCCCAGCGGGAAGCCAATGAAGTAGCCCGCCGCCTGCAGAGCGGGGAGCTGAACTTTGGTACGCTCGTCGGCCATACCACCTATCCGTGCTTCGTCTTCCGGGGCGAAAAACTCCTGTACTGGTCGGACCACACGACGCGGCCCGAGCCGGAGAATGCCGCCCAGAGCTTCCGCGAGAAGCTGGTGGAAATGCGCTTTGGCTACTACCTGGCCTTGCGCCAGCCGGCGGGGCCCTACGTGGTGCTCACCTACGTACCCCTGGAAAAGCGCTACGGCATCAGCAACCGGTACCTGCGCGAAGGATCCGACAAGGCCCTGTTCAAGGGGCTGAACGTGCGTATTATGCCCAACATGCCCGGCTCCCGGCTGCCGTGGCTGCGCTCGGAGGAAGGCAAATACTTGTTTTCGGTGGAAAGCCTGCAGCCCAATCCGATTACGGGCAAATACCTGCTGCTGGCGTTTCTGCTGCTGGGTACGGGCCTCTACGTGGTGGGCTGGCTGTTGCAGGCCCGGCGGCTGTTGCGGCGCGGCAACATCCTGGCGGGGGCGGCCAGCGTGGTCGTACCGCTGGCCGTGTACCGGGCCGCGCTGCTGTACCTGGGGCTGCCGTTTTCGGTGGTCGAGCTGCCTCTGTTTGATCCGCGGGTGTACGCCGCCTCCTGGTTGTCGCCCTCGCTCGGCGACTTGCTCATCAACGCGTTTCTGCTGCTGCTGACGGCCTACTACGTGCTGCTGCTGTTCCGGCGCTACGGCGTGGTGCGGCAGGTGCGGCACGTGGAAGGGCTGGGCGCGCGGGCAGCTGTGGGCACGGTCGTGGTATTTGCGTTTCTGGGGTTGCTGGAACTGCTGTTTCATTTCTACTCCAACAGTTTCAACAACTCCCAGCTGGTCCTGGACATCACCCAGAACATCCAGGTGTCGGGGTTTAAGCTTTTGCTGTGCTTTGCCATCGTGCTGCACACGGGCAGCTACCTGGTCGGGTTTTATATTCTGTCCCAGTCCTTTATTGCCATCGGGCGGCCCAGCTCCAAGCGGCTGGGCGCCTCGATGCTGGCCCTGGCGACGCTGGTGATTCTGCCGGCGGGCGTGGTGCTGGGCGAGGCGCAGGCCATTCTGCTGGGGCTCACGCTGCTGTTTTTTCTGGTGGTGCGCCTTACCGGACTCAAGCAGATTGCCTCCATCATGCCCTACCAGGTGTATCTGTTCATCTTCCTGATGCTGGGTATCAGCTCGGCAGTGGGGGCGTTGGCGTTGTATGAGCACTTCGACCGGCAGCTGGTGCTTACCAAGCAGAAGATAGCCGGCAACCTGCTCGTCGATAACGATTTGCAGGGTGAATACCTGCTGGCCGAGCGCAGCCGCGAACTGGCCGCCGACCCGCTGATTCGCTCGATGCTGGCCAGCCCGTTTGCCAACCAGGACGTGGTGCGCCAGAAAATCGTGAAGTACTATCTGCGCGACTATTTCGACAAGTACGAAGTCACGGTGACGCTCTTCGACCCGGCCGGCAAGCCCATTCAGGAGGCGAAGAAAAAGCCCGGCCTGGCGGCCACGCGCCAACAGCTGCTGCGCGCCGCCCTGCCCACCGACCAGCCCAACCTCTACCTGATCCGCAACCCCAGCTCGTTCAGCACCCGGCGCTACGTGTCGTTTGTGGGCGTGCCCAGTCCGCGCGGGGGCGTGAGTACGGTGCTGCTGGAGCTGTCGTTGAAGAAGCTCACGGCCAACAGCGTGGTGCCCGAGCTGCTGGTCGACCAGAAGTTTTTCCAGCCCAGCCTGGGCCCCGAGCTTAGCTACGCCGGCTTCGAGCACAGCCGGCTGGTGTACAACGAAGGCGACTTCGACTACGCCAACCGCCTCTCGTTGCAGCAGCTCCAAGACCCGCGCCTCTACACCACGGGCCTGTCGGTCGATGGGTTTCACCACTTTGCCGTGCGCGGCCCCCAGAACCGCACGGCAGTCGTTACCACGGCCACCTACTCCTTTGCCGACTGGCTGGCCAACTTCTCTTTCCTGTTTCTGCTGCACACCTTTTTCTGGCTGGTGGCCATCGGCATCTACATGCTGGCCCGGGGACGGTACTTCGAGGCGTTCCGGACCAACTTCAGCACCAAGATTCAGCTGTTTCTCAACTTCGGTATCTTGGTGCCGCTTATCGTGGTCAGCATTGCCACGGCCAGCCAGGTGACGAGCTCCTACAAGCGCGACCTGCTGCGCACCTACGAGCGGCGGGGTAAGGCGGTGCAGGAAAACCTGCTGAAAAACCGGGCCGTGCTGGCCGACTCTTCCAGCCGGGCGGCCCTCGTCGACCTGGCCGACAACGTGTCGGGTCTCACCGAAACCGACCTGAACCTCTACGATGCCCAGGGCGAGCTGCTGGTGAGCAGTCAGCCCCTCATCTTCGAATCGGGGCTGCTGAGCCCGCTGATGAACCCCCAGGCCGCCGCCGCCCTGGCCGAGCAGGCCCAGCCCCGGGTGCTGCTCACCGAGCGGGCCGGCACCCTGTCGTTCAACTCGCTGTATCTGCCCCTGCGCACTACGGTGGGGCCGGAGCGGGCCAACGTGGTGGTGGGCTACGTGGGCATTCCGTTCTTCGACTCCGAGAAAGAACTGGATAACAAGCTGATTGAGCTGATTTCGACCATTCTGAACATCTTCACCGTGATGTTCATCCTGTTTCTGATTCTGACCTTCATTGCCTCTCGCCTGCTGACTTCGCCCCTGAAGGTGCTGACCGAAAAGCTGAAGCACACCACCCTCACCGGGCAGAACGAAATGCTGGCCTACGAGTCGTCGGATGAAATCGGGCTGCTGGTGCGCGAGTACAACGCCATGCTGCTGAAGCTGGAGGAAAGCAAGCAGGAACTGGCCACCCAGGAAAAAGAGGCCGCCTGGCGCGAAATGGCCCGGCAGGTAGCCCACGAAATCAAGAACCCGCTGACGCCGATGAAGCTGAGCCTGCAGTTTCTGCAGAAGGCCATTGCCGAAAAGCGCCCCAACGCCGAGGAGCTTATCGGCAAGATTTCCCAGACCCTGATAACCCAGGTCGACGTGCTCAGCGACATTGCCACTTCGTTCAGCAACTTCACCAACCTGCCCGCCATGCGGCCTGAGCGCCTCGACGTGGCCTCCATCCTGCGCCGCTGCGTGGGTTTGCACCAGGGTGGGGCCCGGGGTGGCAGCATCGAGCTGGAGCTGCCGCAAGAAGCGGAGGAGGGCCGCTACGTGGTGTTTGCCGACGAAAACCTGCTGGTGCGCACTTTCAACAACCTGCTGATAAACGCCCTGCAAGCCGTGCCCGACAGCCGCCGGCCCCTGATTACCGCCTCCATCGAGCCCGTGCCCGACTCGGACCGGGTGCGGGTCTGCATTCAGGACAACGGCGCGGGCATTCCGGAAACCGTGCGCGACAAGGTGTTCGTGCCCAACTTCACGACCAAGGAATCCGGCTCGGGCATCGGGCTGGCGGTGGCCCGGCGCGGCATTGAAAGCGCGGGCGGGCGAATCTGGTTTGAAACCGAGGAAGGCGCAGGAACCACGTTTTGCATTGAGCTGCCGCTGGCCCCGGCTTAGGTGGCAGTTGCTCGTTGTCAGTTGGTAGGTTGGTCTGCTCACCTTCGCACTAACAACGAGCAACGAACAACTGACAACTAAAAACTAAACCAAGGGCTTTGCGCGTTGTGGAGCCACCCGAGTTGCCTTGCGCATCCTAACCCGTTTTCAGCCCCGAATGATCAGCAGCCATACGCTTCGAATCCTGCGCATTGGCTTACTGCTGCTCGGAGGGGTGCTGGCAACCTTCGCGGCCCGGGCGCAGCAGCAGCAGCAGGGTGTGCCCTCGTCGCGGCGCTGCCGCTGGGTGCCGCTCACGCCGGGCCGCGACACCACCCGGTTTGCGCTGGATGATTCCCTGACCGTGGTGCCGTCGTCGGTGAGCGTGCTGGGCCGCTCGGTGGCCTACGACCCGCGCACCGGGCAGTACCAGCTGGTGCAACCCGCCCCGGCCCCGGATTCGGCGGACAATCTGCGGCCCGACTCGGTGCTGGTGTGCTACCGGGTGCTGCCGATGGCCCTGGCCGCGCCCCGGTTTCGGCGGCCCCGCGGGCTGATGGACAGCGTGAGCTTCGGGCGGCGCACGTTCGGCTACCAGGATTTCTCGGTCAAGGAGCAGATTCTCAGCACGCCGGGCATCAGCAAAACCGGCAACCTGTCGCGGGGCGTGTCGTTTGGCAACACCCAGAACGTGTTTGTCAACTCCTCGCTCAACCTGCAGCTCGACGGCAAGCTCACCGACGACATTACCCTGACGGCGGCCATCAGCGACCAGAACGTGCCGTTTCAGCCCGAGGGCAACACCCAGCAGCTCCAGGAATTTGACCGGCTCTACATCACCCTGACCCACCCGCGCTGGAACCTGACGGCCGGCGACGTGGTGCTGCGCAACCGGCCCGACTACTTTCTGCGCTTCTACAAAAACGTGCAGGGCGCGGCCGTGGAGGCCTCCATCGGCACCAAGCCGGGCCGCCGCAGTACCACCACCGTGGCGGCGGGCGTGGCCAAGGGCAAGTTTGCCTCAATTGACATTGCTCCCATCGAAAACGTGCAGGGTCCGTACCGCCTGCGCGGGCCCAACGGCGAGCAGTTCATCATCGTGCTGGCCAACTCCGAGCGGGTGTACCTGGACGGCCGCCTGCTGACCCGGGGCTTCGACTTCGACTACGTTATCGACTACAACCAGGCCGAAGTCACGTTTTCGCCCCAGCACCTGATTACCCGCAACTCCCGCATCAAGATTGACTTCGAGTATTCCGACTTCAACTACGCCCGCTCGCTCTACCACCTGAGCCACTACCAGGAGCTGGGCAAGCTGAGCGTGCACGCCAACTACTACCGCGAGGCCGACAACCCCGACAACTCGCCCAACCTCACGCTCAAAGACTCGGACCGGGCCATTCTGCGCGGCGTCAGCGAAAACGTGAGCCAGGTGAGCACGCCCGGCGCCGACTCGGTGCAGTACGACCGGCGACAGGTGCAGTACAACCGCTCGGTTATCATCGACCCCAACACGGCGCAGCGCACGGCCGTGTTTACCTACCCGCCCGATTCGACCAAGGGCGTGTACACAGTGCGGTTTACGGACAAGGGCGCGGGCGGCGGCAACTACAACCTCAGCTCACGCTTCACCAACGCCAACGGGCGCGTGTACGAGTACGTGGGGGAGGGCCGGGGCCGCTACCTGGCCGAACGGCTGCTGCCCACGCCCCTGGAAAAGCAGATGGTGTCGATGGGCGCCAGCTACCGCCTCGACTCGACCACCACGGTATTCGTGGACGTGGCTTCCACCAGCCTCGATTTGAACCGCTTCTCGCCTGAAACCGACCAGGGCCAGGCCATGCGCGTGGGCTACACCGTGCTCGACCGGAAGCTGGATTTGCCGGTGCTCAAAGCCTACAAGTTTCGCAGCGCCCTCGACTACGAGTACACCAGCCACCGCTTCGCGCCCATCGACCGGTACCGCGACATCGAGTTTGACCGCAACTGGAGCACCACCAGCACCGTGCAGGGCAACGCCACCCGGCGCGTGGCGCGCGAAGACAACGTGCTGAACTTCTCGGTGGGCGCGGTGAAGGATGCCAATAACAGCATCAACTACCGCGTGACGCGCCGCTACCGGGCCGGGGAGGTAAATGGGATTCAGAACTGGCTGGACGTGGCCCAGAAGCTCGGCGACGTGGAAATGCGGGCCGGCTTGTTTCTGCTCAACACCGACGCCGGCCGGTTCCGCTCGACGTGGGCGCGGGGCGAGGCCACGGCCCGCTACAACCGCGGCCTGATGGTGCCCGGCTACGCCTACCGCTTCGACAAAAACCGCGTGGCCCTGCCCAGCGGCGACTCTTTGCGCTCGGCCAACTACTTCGACGAGCACAACGTGTTTGTGCAAAGCCAGGACAGCGCCAAGGCCCGCTTCCGCCTCGACTACACCTACCGCCGCGACCAGACGCCCTTGAACAACGAGCTGCGCACCCGCGGGCAGGCCCAGACCTGGCAGGGCACCTTCAGCAGCCGCCTGGGCCAGAACCAGGACCTGAACCTGCTGGCTACCTACCGCGACCTGACGGCCCGCGACAGTGCCCGCCAGAGCACCGTGCTGGGCAAAGTCGATTGGAATGCCTCGTTTCTGCAAAGCGTGGTGCGCTCGGAGCTGAGCTACAGCGTGGCCACCGGCCGGGAACTGCGCCGCGACTATTCGTTTCTCTCCGTTATTGCCGGGCAAGGCACCCACTATTACCAGGACACCAACGGCGACGGAATTCAGCAGAAGGACGAGTTTTTTGAGGCCCAGACCCCCGACGCGCAGTACCGCACTTACATCAAGGTGTTTTTGCCCACCGACGACTACATCATTGCCTTCACCAACCGCTTCAGCTACCGCCTCACGCTGAACGCGCCCCGGCAGTGGCGCGACCTGAAAGGCGTCCGGAACCTGCTCACGCGCTTTTCCACCGTCAGCAGCGTCACGCTCGATAGGCGCACGGTGGATAAGAACCTGGTTTCCCGCCTCAACCCGTTTGCTTTCCAGACCGAGGACACGTTGCTGCTTTCTTTGAACAAGCTGCTGCGCAACACGGTCTATTTCAACCGCTCCAACCCGATTTTTGGGGCCGAGTTTACCGTGCAGCAAACCCAGCAGAAAGTGCTGCTCACCCAGGGCTTCGACGTGCGCAACCTGGCCAGCCAGTCGGTGCTGGTGCGGCGCACCCTGGCCCAGATGTTCACGGGCCGCCTGACGACCACGCGCAGCATCCGGGAAAGTATTTCCGACTACTCGGCGGCCCGCAACTTCCGGCTGTTGGTGTACGAAGTCACGCCCGAAATCAGCTACCAGCCTAACACCACGCTGCGCTTCACGGGCACCTACCAGCGCGTCAGCAAGCAGAACACCGCCGGCCCCGACCAGGACGTGCGCGGCACGTTCGACGAGCTGGGCCTCGAAACCCGCATCAGTCAGGTGAGCAAGCGCACGGTGAGCGGCACGGCCCGCTACGTGAAGGTGGGCTTCGACGACGACCAGACCTCGTTGGTGGGCCTGGAAATCCTGAATGCCCTGCGCCCCGGCAGCAACTTCACCTGGAATCTGAACGTGGAGCAGCGCCTCAGCAACGGCCTGAACGTGACCCTGGCCTACGACGGCCGCAAGCCCAACGGCCTGGCCCCGATTCACACCGGCCGCATGCAGGTGTCGGTGCTGTTTTAGGGGATTTCATAGCCTGCTGCTCTTGTCTGTCATCCTGAATGAAGCAAAGCGGAACGAAGGACCTTTCTCACCTGAGTGACAAGCATTCTTCAACGTACAAAAGCCCTTTGCCGTGCCGATGGTAAAGGGCTTTTGTACGTTGGCAAAAACTGCCGTGCGGTAGGCGAGGAAGGCCCTTCGCAAGCTTAGGATGACAGAATAAGCAACAGCCGATTCCTACAGCGAAATGAGCTTGCGCAGGTGGCCGACGACGGCCAGCTCGGCCTGCCCGGCGGGAGCTTTGGCCGCGTCGAGCTGCTTGAGGGCGGCGGCCTGCCAGGCAGCGGAAGGCGCGGTGCCTTTTTCCAGCATCTGCAGGCGCTCCAAACCCAGCGCCGAAATCAGGCGCAGCTGGGTGGAAAGCGGGGCGTACTCCCACAGGTTGGCGCCCTGCACCAGCAGGGGCTGCAGGCGCTGGTCGTTGGTTTGCCAGGTGCGCAGCTGGGCGTTGAGAAACGACAGCAACGACTTCGAACTGGCGCCCTTAAACCGCTCCGTGGCCGGGGCCATTTTCAGATATTCCGCCAACCCATCCACGGCCACGCCAAACTGCCGGGCCGCTTCCGACTCGGCTGGCGCGGCATCGACCAGGCGGGTGAGGGGCGTGCTGGGCGTGTAGGTGAAGCCCTGGAAGTGGCGCTTGTATTCCTTCACGGGCTCCAGCACGCCGGCCAACGTGCGCACGGCGGCCACGTCGCGGCCCCCGGCCAGGCGCGCCAGCAGCTGCTCGGGGGCCTGGCGGTGCTGGAGGCCCAGGGTTTCCAGCTCGGCCGAGACCAGAGCCAGGCGGCGGTACATATCGGGCACGTCGCGCACGTAGGTCGCCGACCACAGCCGCTCGGCCACGGCGGCGGCCCGGGGCCAGATGCGGCTGTCGATGATGACGCTGTCCGCGAATTCGGCCCACATGGTGGCCTCGCCGCCCAGCACCATGCCCTGCTGGCTGGCGGTCAGGGGCGCGTCGGCCGGCAGTGGGTCGTTGAGGTAGTAGGTGGCGGCGCTGTAGTTCAAATCGAGGTAGTAGCCGTTGGAGAGCAGGGCGGCGTGGCCCTGCTTCACGGCATCGTAGAGGCCCTTGCGGCCCCGCCAGCTCTGAATAACGGCGTCTTCGGGCAGGCCCGGACCCAGAATTTCGTCCCAGCCCACCATCTTCTTGTGGTATTTGGTGACAAACTGCAGAATGCGGCGGTTGAAATAGGTTTGCAGCCCGTGCTTGTCGAGCTGCCCGTTGGCTTTCAGAAACCCGTTTTCCTTCGACCAAGCCATGATGCGCGGGCTGCGCCGCCACTGCCGCCCGTCGTTTTCGTCGCCCCCGATGTGGAAGTACGGGTCGGGAAACAGGGGCGTCATCTCGGCCAGCACCTTGTCGATGAGCTGGTAGGTGGTTTCCTTGGTCGGGTCGAGGGCAATGTTGAGCGTGCGCCAGGTCTGGGCCGGGCCGTAGGTCGAGTCGATAGAAGCCAGCTCGGGGTAGGCCGCCAGCCAGCTGGTGGTGTGGCCGGGCATGTCGAACTCGGGAATCACCCGGATGCCGTGCTGGGCCGCGTACCGCACAATTTCGCGCACCTGAGCCTGGGTATAATACTGGCCGCCCACCTGGTGCAGGCGGGGCAGCACCTTGCTTTCCACCCGGAAGGCCTGGTCGTCGGAGAGGTGCCAGTGCAGCACGTTCAGCTTCACGGCGGCCATAGCGTCGAGGTTGCGCTTGATAACCGCCACGGGCATGAAGTGGCGGGCCGCGTCGATGAGCAGGCCGCGCCACTTGAAGCGGGGCGAGTCGGCAATGTCGACCTCGGCAAACATATGTTCCTTTTTGTCGGTGCTCAGCAGCTGGCGCAGGGTGGCCAGGCCCCGCAGCACGCCCAGGTGGGTGTTGGCCGACAGCGAAATGCCCATCGGCGTTACGCGCAGGCTGTACATTTCCTCGTCGAGCAAATCGAGCTGGCCCAGGCGGCCGTAGTAGATGGTCAGGTCGGCGGCTCCGCTGCCCACAAACTCGGTGCGCAGGCGCTTGTCGTTGGTTTGCTGGCCGAGCCAGGCGCCAAACTGCGTCAGCGTCGGGCGCAGGGCCGAATCGGCTTTGGGGCCCTGCAGCTGCACGCGCCAATGGTCTTTCAGCACGAAGCGGCTGGTGCCCCACTGGGCCATCGAGGGCACCGGCAGCAGCACCCGGGTATCGGCCACCGGGTTTTGGGCCGTCAGCCGGCTACAGGGATTGAGCAACAACAGGGCGAGCAAAAAGCAGGACAAACGCAGGGAAACCGACATAGGCAAACAAGGCAGGAGGGAGGCTAAAGGTAAGCAACGACCGGGCCCGATTAGCCAAAAACCGGCTGGTATCCCTACTTTGGCGCTTTATCGGCCTTCTGCCCTTCTCTGTACCCGGCAGCGGCTCCCTGATTTCTATGAACTCTCCTTCCCGAATGGCGTGGCTGCTGAGCATCGGGCTGATGCTCTGGGTGGCGTTTTACCTACCGCCTGTGCGGCAGCAAGGCGTCCGGATTATCAGTTCCGACAGCGCCGGCTACTACCTCTACCTGCCCGCCGTATTCGTGTACCACGACCTGCGGCAGCTGCGGTTTCGCGCCGAAATGGTGGCCCAATACCACCACTCGGCGCCCACCGAGCACGCCGCTCTGGATTCGGTTAGTCAGAACTATGTGCTGAAGTACTCGTCGGGCCTGGCCTTGCAGGAGCTGCCCTTTTTCCTGGCGGCCCACGCCCTGGCCGGGCCCCTGGGCTACCCCGCCGACGGCTACTCCCAGCCCTACCAGTGGGCTATTCTGCTGGCCAGTTTGCTGGTGGCCGTGCTGAGCTTGTGGCTGGTACGTCGGGCCCTGCTGCCCCGGTTCGGGGAGTGGCCCACCGCGCTTACTCTGCTGATTCTGGTGCTCGGTACCAATTATCTGAATTACAGTGCCGGGCAGGGCGCCATGACCCACAACTGGCTATTTGGCTGGTACGCCGTACTGCTGCTGCTCACGCCCAGCTTTTACGCCCGGCCCACGCTGGCCAAGGCGCTGGGCATCGGGGCCACCGTGGGGTTGATGACCCTGACGCGGCCCACCGACGTTCTGGCCGTGCTGCTGCCCCTGCTCTGGGGGCTGCGCTTCAGCCGGGCGGCGCTGCACGAGCGGCTGGCATTTTGGCGCACGCACCTAGCTGCGCTGCTGGCGGCCGTGGTGGCCGGGGCGCTGGTGGTCAGTATTCAGCTGTGCTATTGGCACTACGCCACCGGCTCCTGGATTTACTACAGCTACGGCAACGAGGGCTTCAACTGGCTGCGGCCCCACCTCTGGGAAGGCATCTTCAGCTTCCGCAGCGGCTGGCTGCTCTATTCGCCACTGCTGCTCACGGCGCTGGTGGGCTTCGGGCCGCTGCGTCGCCAGCAGCCCGAAGCCTTCTGGCCCATGCTGGCGTACTTCGTGCTGTTTCTCTACGTCACGTTTGCCTGGGAGCAGTGGACCTACGGCGGGGCGCTGGGCCAGCGGGCTATGGTGCAAAGCTACGCCGTGCTGGCCTGGCCCCTGGCGGCGGCGCTACGTTGGCTGCTGGCCCGCCCACGTTGGGCGGCGGCCTACGGCGTGCTGGCGGTGGTGGGCTGCTACTACGGCCTCTGGCTCACGGTGCAGGCCAACTACGGCGGCCTGCTGGCGGCCGGCGACATGACCCGCTCGTATTTGTGGCGCATCCTGTTTCGCTACGAAGTGCCCAGCGAAACCCGCCTGCTGCTCGACAGCAACTCCGAGTTTACGGGCACGCCGGTGAAGCAGCGCGTGCTATGGCAGCAGGATTTTGAGCAGGAAAATAATGGCCTGTGCGGCACGCCGGCCCTGCAGGGCCGCTGCTCCCTGGCCCTCGACTCGCTGCACCCGCAAAGCACCGAGTACGTGCTGCCCGCCCGCCCCGGCGACTTTCAGTGGGTGCGGGCCTCGGCTTTGGCCCAGGCGCAGCACACGGAATGGGACATGCCCCGCATGACGCAGTACGTGGTGCGGTTCCGGCGCGGCACGGAGGTGGTGAAGGAGCGCACCGTGCGGCTGCAGCGGGCCCTGGAAGGCGGCTGGAAGCGGGAGCTGCACTTCGACATGCGCCCCCCACGGGAAGATTTCGACAACGTCTCCGTCGTGTTTCTCTACTACGGCACCCAGGCCGGCCTGCTGCTCGACAACGCCAGGCTCACGGTGTTCGACGAGCAGTAGCCTCCGCTAAATCAGGCCGCGGGCTTTAAACTCCAGGTAGCGGTTGAGGGTGTTGACCGTCAGCTGCTGCGGGGGCGTGAGCAGGCTGTGAATGCCGTAGCGCTGCAGCTCCCGCACGATCTGGCGCTTTTCCTGGGCAAATTTCTCGGCAATGGTTTGGTGGTAGACGTCTTCGGTGGTCGTGGTGGGCTGGCGGAGGTAGTGCTGCAGCTCGGTGTTTTCGAAGAACACGACCAGCAGCAGGTGGTCTTTGGCCAGGCGGCGCAGGTAGGGCAGCTGGCGGTGCAGGCCGTTGAGGGTTTCGAAGTTGGTAAACAGAATCAGCAGGCTGCGCTGCCGGATTTTAGCCTTCACGGTAGAATAGAGCCGCTCAAAATCCGTTTCCAGGTACTTGGTCCGTTGCCGGTAGAGCACTTCCAGCAGCTTCTGCAGGTGGCCCGTGCGCCGCTCGGCCGGCACCACGGCGCTCAGCTGGTCGGCGAAGGTGATAAGGCCCGCTTTGTCGTGCTTGAGCAGGGCAATGTTGCTGACTACCAGCGTGGCGTTGATGGCGTAATCGAGCAGGCTCAGGCCCTCGAACGGCATGCGCATGGCCCGGCCCTTGTCGATGAGGCAGTACACCTGCTGGGCGCGCTCGTCCTGGTAGTGGTTCACGACCAGGGCCTCGGCCCCGGTGCCGGCGCGACGGGCCGTGGCCTGCCAGTTGATGGTACGCGGGTCGTCGCCGGCTACGTAGGGCCTGATCTGCTCAAACTCCAGGCTCTGGCCCACCCGCCGGATGCGCTTCACGCCCACCTCCGTCAGCCGGTTGCTGATGGCCAGCAGCTCGTACTGGCGCATCTGCAGAAATGAGGGATACACCGGTACCATCTGCTCGGGCCCGCAGCGGAAGCGGCGCTGCGCCAGCCCCAGCCGCGTGCTGACGAACACGTTGACCATCCCGAAACCGTATTCACCCCGCTTCACGGGCCGCAGCTGGTAGCGAATCACGGTGGTTTGCCCGGCCGGCAGGTCGGCCCGAAACAGCAGGTCGCGCCGCTGAAACTGAGCCGGAATCTCGTCGATGGTTTCCGTGCTGACCGGGAAGCGGTAGTGGTTTTCCAGGTAGATGGCCACGTCGTTGTCGCTGCCGTTGGCCAGCTTATCGCCCAGCACGCGGCGCGCAAATACGCCGCCGGCGCCCTGTCGGGTAGGGGCGTACAGCAGCAGCAGGTCGACTACCGTCAGGGCCAGTAGCAGGCCTGCCGCCAGCTGCACGGGCGCCAGCAGGCCCGGCACGAAAAAGGCCACGGCCAGCCCGGCTACTACTGCGGCCAGCAAAAAGAAAAAGCGCGGGGTCAGAAACAGAGACTTCAAATCGGGAGGGAAATAGCGGGCCGCACAAGCAAAAATCCGGGCGAGGAAAAGCCCGGCGGTTAGCGCGGCACCTCAATCTGCTGGATGATTTGCTGCACTACGTCGTCGGGGGT
Organism: Hymenobacter aquaticus; assembly: GCF_004765605.1. Classification (NCBI taxonomy): domain Bacteria; kingdom Pseudomonadati; phylum Bacteroidota; class Cytophagia; order Cytophagales; family Hymenobacteraceae; genus Hymenobacter; species Hymenobacter aquaticus. The sequence continues at coordinate 1,514,419 of NZ_SRLC01000002.1, forward strand.
GTGGCCTTCCATTTCGCGCTCCGGCGTAAGCTGAATGCGGTGCCGTAGCACGTGGGGCGCCAGAAACTGCACGTCCTCGGGCGTCACGAAGTCGCGGCCGCGCAGGGCGGCCAGGGCCTTGGCACCGTTGAGCAGGGCCAGCGAAGCCCGGGGTGAGGCACCCAGGTAGAGGCTTTTGTGGGTGCGCGTCTGGCCCACCAGGCGGGCAATGTAGTCGAGCAGGTGGGGCTCCACGTGCTGGCGCTGCACCTGCTGGCGCAATTCCCGCAGCGTGTCGGCCGTCAGCACCGCCTGCACGCTGTCGAGGGCCGCGCTGCCTTGCCCGGCGTGGTGGCCCCGCAGAATGGCTACTTCCTCCTCCAGGGTGGGGTAGCCCACGTTCAGCTTGAACAGAAACCGGTCGAGCTGGGCTTCGGGCAGGCGGTAGGTGCCTTCCTGCTCAATCGGGTTTTGGGTGGCCAGCACCACGAACGGGTCGGCCATAGCGTAGCGGGTGCCGTTCTGCGTTACCTGCCGCTCTTCCATCACCTCAAACAGGGCCGACTGCGTCTTGGCCGGGGCCCGGTTGATTTCGTCAATCAGCACGATGCTGGCGAAAATGGGGCCGGGCCGAAACTCAAACTCCGCCTTATTGGGCAGAAATACCGCCGTACCCAGCACGTCGGAGGGCATCAGGTCGGGGGTGAATTGCAGGCGGCTGAACGGCACGGATAAGGTGCGGGCCAGCAGCTTGGCGGTCAGGGTTTTGGCTACGCCCGGCACGCCTTCCAGCAGCACGTGGCCATCGGCCAGGATGGCGGTCAGCAGCAGCTCGGCCAAAGCGTGCTGGCCCACGATAATCTTGCTCAGCTCTTGCCGCACGGCCTCGGCCTGTTGGCTCAGCCGGCTAAGATCGGTGCGGGGCGCGAAGGCAGAATCTGGGGCCGCCGAAGGCGCGGCAGGCTCTGCGGAGCCGGGAGCGGAAGAGGCAAATGGCGTATTTTCCATTGGAAGATGAAAGTCGGAATGACGAGCTGAGGACGGAGATGAAAAAGAAATTATTTAATTAGCCGGATCATATGTTGGCGGACTGGCGGGTTATACGGCGCAAGAGTGGTTTATTGGAATAGTTATAAAGTGGTATAATCCTATTTTGAGGCATAATGCAATATTTTACGCAATGGCTTTTCGGAAGCTGTTCAGCGCTTTGCTCAGGTTCAGTAAATCGGCGTCGGAAACCCGGTTGGCCGTGCGAACCATGTTAATGGTTCTGACCAAAAGCTCTACTTCCCGCACGGGCCGGCCGGCTTTGCTGGCCAGCTTTTCCCGGGTGGCGGGGTCGTTCAGGTCCAGGCTGGGCTCGTGCAGGTGGCCGCGCAGAAATTCCAGAAACAGCCCGATTTTCTTTTCCGCAATCAACGCATGGTCGCCGTCCTGCCGGTAGAGGCTGGCTACGGTGCGGGTAAACTGCAGCGTCGAGTTGGGCAGCGGGGCCAGCACCGGAATGACGCGCTGCCGGCGCTTGGCCTCAAACGCGGCAAAGAGCACGAGGCCCGCTAACCCCAGATACAGCGCCCGGCGCAGCGCGTCGTGGGCCATTACGACCCGCAGCAGCGACTGGCTGCCTAGCCGGCCCTGCTTCTGGTATTCGTCCCACCAGATGGGCCTGCCCGTCGGCAGATAGGAAAGGGCCGCAAAGGCGAACGGGCTGGTGGCGGGCCGCAGCACGAAGTAGTTGGTGAAAGCCAGCGGCACCGAGCACAGGTACAGGTGGCCCCGGCCGTGCGGAATGCGGACGAGCACGGCGCGGTTTTGTTCGTCGGTGGCCAGGGCCGTGGCGTGCAGGCCGCTGTCGGGCCGGATGCGGTACGCCGCGCCGGTGGCCGGAAGCCGGAAGCCGCGGCCCGCGGCCCGGGCCAGTCCGGCATTGCTGAGCAGTAAGCGCACCGAATCGGGGGCGGCTCCGGCCGCAGGTTGGGCAAACAGCGCCGGCAGGGGCGCTATCCGGCAGCCCAGCGTGTCTGCGAGGCGGGAGTCTAGTTGTTCGGCGGCAATAAAAACGTCGTTGCCGCGGGCTACGTGGCGTAGCAGGGCCCGTCCGTCGGCGGCGCTGAGGCTAAACGCCTCGTTGACGAACAGGTAAGTGCCCGTGGCGTAATCAGACCCGGCCAGACCGGCGCCGTAATCGTCCTCGTCACCGCCGTATTCATTGTCACCGGCTACTTGGCTGGAGTCGGCCGAAGCTTGGGCCAGCGTATCGGAAGCCGCGTCGGCGGCCGGCGTCCCTGCGGTTTCTTCCTGCTCCAGGTACACCGGTTCGGTGGTTGTTGCCGTCGGTTCGTCCCGGCCTTCCAGCTGGCTGTAGATGGGCACCCGGATGGCGCGCACGTCGTGGGGCGGCACGGCCAGCACGTCGGGCAGCAGCTGGTAGAGCACGTAGGTGCCGTAGGGAATCTTGTCCTTGTTTTCGAACGTAGGCCGCCAGTTCAGGGGTTTGGGCCGGTAGTATTCCACGGCCACGTAGCCGCTGAACAGCAAAATCAGACCGAGCAGGTACCAGCGGAAAGTCGTCATGGGGAGCTGGCTAAACGGCGGGGCGGGAGGTGGCAATCAGCTGCTGCAGCGCCACGCGGGCGTCGCGGGCCAGGGCGTAGTGCGCCGCCGGCAAGTCGTTCTGCTCGCCGTACCAGACGTATTCAAACTGCTGGGTAAGTTCCCGGAAGGCGGGCCGCAGCGGGCGGGCCGTCAGCTCGCGCAGGTAGTCGTGGTTGGTTTTTTCCGGCTGCCACTGAATCAGGCCCCGGTCGGTGAGCTGCTTGAGCACCGCCAGGTAGCCCAGGCGTACGGCCAGCCGGTAGTTGCCGGCGGCTTCGGCCTCGGCCAGCAGGGCGTTGAAATCCAGGGCGTGGATATTTTCGGCCGCGGCATCGTAGGGCAAGGGGCTGCGGCGCGGCGCCCGGCCGAAAGCCCGCGTCAGATCTACCTGCAGCAGCTTCAGCACCACGAAGCCCAGCGCCCCGATCAGGAAGGTATAGAAACCGTATTCCCAGGCTGCCCGGCCGCTTTTGGTCGATAGAAACGTATCCAGCCAGTTCCAGAGCCGCGCCCACAGCAACGACGAGCCGCTCCGCTCACTGCGTGCTTCCACGTACTGAAACGCCCGCTGCTCCCGGTACGCGCGCAGCCGCCCGGCCGGAGGCTGCCGCAGCGTGACGCGGGAAGTCCGGTCGGCGGGCAGCGGGGCGGCGGAGCGGGCCGGGTGGCGCGCCGGCTGGGCTACGGCTCCCGACACCGCCGCCGCCGTCTGAAACAGCAGCAGCAAAGCGCAAAGCAAGAAACGCGGCCACATAGGCAGAAGCACGGAAAGGAAAGCCAGAAACGGGTGAATAGTGGGGCTGCCGGGGTTAATACTCGCCTTCGTCGTCGGGCTGGTAGCGGCGGGGCGCGGGTTGGGGCTGCGCGCCAATGGCATCTACCAGGCTGTACAGTCCCTGCCCTTCCTTGCGCTCCACCAGGTTGAAATACTGAAAAGCCAGGGCCAGAAACAGCAGTGGGTAGAGGGCCAGCACGGCCACCGAGTTGAGGCAGGAAGCCACAATCGGCAGCACCGCGCCCAGGCTGCCGGCGTCGGGGCGGGCCGTAGCCCCGGCGAAGGGGTTGCTGATCAAGGAAGTAAGGCCGAATACGACCACCACCAGCATCATAATCAGCAGGCTCATCACCAGGATCAGCCCGAACGTGGACCACCATTTGCCCCACACCAGGGAAAAGCAGCGCCCGATGGTAGCGAAAAAGCCGGTCCGCTCCCGGATTTGCACGATAAAGAACAGGCTCAGCACTACCGCCGCGTAGCCCATAGCGCCGTACATCGCCAGGATCAGCAGCACAATCAGGCCGGGATTTTTCGTGATGAGCACCACGAGCAGCGAGCCGGCCAGGGCCAGAGCTATGACCACCGCGAACAGCAAAAAGGCCAGGCCAAAAAAGGAAAGCAGGGCGCCCACGAAGCGCTGCCGCACCACGGCCCACACTTCCGGTACCGTCACGGACTCGGCCGGGTCGGCTTTTTCCAGGCGCAGCACCACGTAGCCGTACACCGTCAGAATCAGCAGGGTAAAAGAGCACAGGCTGGCGGCAATAGTTACCCAGTATTCCGGGCCCTTAATCAGGTCGGAAGCCAGCTGCATCGACTCCAGCTGGCCGCGTCCACCCGATTTTAGCAGGTTACTCCAGACCTGCAATACGCCGCCCAGGCGCGACTGAAGCAGGCCGCTGGCAATGCCCTGAATCAGCATGATGGGCAGCACGATGTAGAGCAGGCAGCGGCCCAGGGGCCGGAAGTGGGCCCGCACGAACTCAAACGAAGCCTCGATTTTACGGCCGAAGTCCCGCTCGCGCAGAAAGTCGCTGGCGCGGGTATAGGTCAACTGATTCATAACCGGGTTAGTAGGGTGCCGCCGGGGCCACGTGCCGCCGGTACAGCTGGAAAGGGTAAAGAATAAAATACCAGCCGATAAAACCGGCCGAACTGCCGATAATCAGCAGGCTCAGGAGCAGCGGCATGTCGGTATGGCGGGTCACGAAGCCTTCCAGGAAGCCGGCCGTGATAAAAATCGGGACCAGGCCCAGCACCAGCTGCATGCCGTCGCGGGCGGCGCGCCGGAACGATTCGCGGCGGGCGTAGGTCCCCGGAAACAGGATGCCCCGGCTCATGACCAGCCCCGCGCCGCCGGCTAGCACGATGGCCGAAATCTCCAGCGTGCCGTGAATCCAGATGGTCAGCACGGAGGGCAGCAGCAGGCCTTTCTGGTAAAAGAACATCTGAAAGGCCCCGAGCATCAGGCCGTTGCGGAACAGGATGGTGCCCGTGCCCAGGCCCGGCAGCAGGCCGCTGGCAAAGGCCATCAGCGACACTTTGATGTTGTTGAGCGTGATGTAGAGAAACATCACGCTTTCGTTTTCGCCCTTGTACACGGCCATCGGGTCGCCGCGCTCAATGTTTTCCAGGGTTTGATTCACGTAGGCGTCGCCCAGCACTACCCGCACGAACGTCTCGTCGAGGGCGGCCGACAGCACTCCCAGGGCCGTGCAGAGCAGGAAAAACAGCAGGGCCAGCAGCAGGGGGCGGTGGTGGCGGGCGACCAGCAGGGGCAGCTCCCGGCGCCAAAAGCCGGCGAACCGGCCCGGCTCCACGCTTTTGTTTTTGTACAGGGCCTGGTGTAGCTTGCCCGTCAGCGTATTCAGATACGCCGTGGTAGAAGAGTCCGGGTAGAAGGTGCGGGCGTAGGCCAGGTCGTCGGTCAGCTCGACAAAGCGGGCGGCCAGCTCGTCGGGCCCATTGGCCGGCGTGCTTTCGTAGCGCTGCCACTTGGCCTGGTTCTGACGCAGAAAAACAACTTCGCGCATGCGGCGCCGACCTCAGAAAGCAGCGGCCAATAGCGGCAGCTGCCAAATATAAACAAATAGGCCACGTACCGCCGGCGTTTTTCCGGTTTCAAGCCCACCCTGCCCATGAGTACGATTCGCGTGCAAACCGCCCAGAACGTGGCGCTGGAATATGAAGTAGCCAGCGTGGGCGACCGGATCCTGGCGCAGCTGATCGACGGGCTGGTGCTGCTGGTCGTAAGCGGGGTGGCGACCTACCTCATTGAGCGCGCCACCATCGGTGCCTACAGCCTGCGCCAGAACCTGACGGTGGTCGTGGTGGGCCTGCCCGTGCTACTTTACCACCCGCTGAGCGAGATTTTCTTTAATGGCCAGAGCCTGGGCAAGCTTACCCGCCGCATCAGAGTCACGCGGCGCGACGGGTCGCGGCCCCAGCTCGGCGACTACCTGCTGCGCTGGCTGCTGGGCCTGGTTGAAATTATGGCCACGTTTGGCAGCGTGGCCACGGTCGCCGTGCTGCTCAACGGCCGCGGGCAGCGCCTCGGCGACATGGCCGCCAACACGGTAGTGGTCAGCACCCGCCCCCCGGAGGCCAGCGCCGAAGCCGTGGAAGCCACGCTGCTCGACAACTACGTGGTGGTGTTTCCGCAAATCAGCGTGCTCACCGACCCGGACATGGACCTGATCCGGCGGCTGCTCTACCAAAGCCTGAAGCGCGGCGACTATCTGCTGCTCAACGAGGTGGCCAACAAAGTGAAGCGCCTGACCGGCATCAGCACCGACTTGATCGATGAGGCGTTTCTGCGCACCGTGCTGCGCGACCATGCCCATCTGAATGCTCCGTTGCAATAGCCTCCTGCAGCGCAGCCGACAAACAAAAAAAGGCCCGCTACTTACCGTAGCGGGCCTTTTTTTTAACTATTGCGGCCAACTGCCCGTGGGCAGCCGGTGCTTAGCGCAACAACACGCCCCGGCGGGTGCCGGCCGTTTCGCCGTCGAGCAGTAGGGTGAAGAAATACAGGCCCTGGCCGGCCTTGCTGGTCCAGGCCAGCGTCTGGGGGCCAGCCTTCAGGGTGCCGGCGTTCAGGGTTTCCACCTGCCGGCCCAGGGCGTCGGTAACCACCAGCGTCACCTGCGCCGCGCGGGGCAGGGTGAAGGCCAAACGAGCCTGGTCGACTACTGGGTTAGGATACAAACTCAGGCCTGCCACCAGCTCTTCGCGGTTGCGCACCGGCGTGGCCACGCCCGTAGCGGCTGCCACGGCAATGTCGCGCACGGTAATGCCGTTGCCAATCTGCCCGACGGAGGTTGCGGCGCCCGTCGCCAGGTTCACGGTGTAGAGGCTGCTGTTAACCGACGTGCCGGGCGTGGCCGTCAGGTAAGCCGTATTCACCCCCACGCCGGTGCTGTAAATATCCAAATCAACGTTGGGCGCGGCCGAATTGACAGTGATGCCGGAGCCGCCCACAATGGTCTGCTGGCCGTCGGCGGGCGGATTGAGGGTGCTCTGGATGTTGAGCAGGTTCAGCACCTCGTCGTAGGTGTAGAGCGTGGTGCCGGTGGTGGAGTTGGCGCCGGTAAAGCTGTTGGTGTAGGCCACCGCACCAATCGTGGGCGAGTTGGGGCCCGAGCTATACGTTAGCTGGCCGTCGGTGGCGGCCAGGGTCCCGTTTACCGGGTTCAGACGGTAGTTGTTGCGGTTGGCGCCCACCACCCGAATCCGGTCGACGGTGGGGTTGAAGTCGAAGCTGATGCTGCCGGTGCCCAGGGTCAGGGGAATAAGGGCGCTGGTTGGCGTGGCTACGCCCGTGCCGGCATTAATGGTGTAGAGCTGCGCGTTTTGGGTGGTAGCGTTGTAGCCCAGCGCGTACAAGGCGTTGTTCAGGGGCCGCACGTCGAGGCCCACCAGCGTCTGGGCGGCATCGACGCCCGTAATGCCGGTGGCCGTCCGGATCAGGCCGGGCTGGGCCGTGTCGAAGGAAATCAGGTTGGTGCCGGCCAGCGCGTAAGCCAACTGCCCGGTAATGGCGGGCAGCGTGGCGGGCCGGTCGATGGCGAAGGCAAAATCGGTAACCACTGCGTTGCTTGCGGTTCTGACTTTACCAGCCGGCGTGGCTGCGCCGGTGGTCGTGTTCAGCGTGAAAAAGAAGGTTTCGTTGTTGAACAGGTCCGACTCCGTAAGGCTGACGTAGGCGGTATTGGTTCCGGTGGTCGGGTTAAAGTAAAAGTCGAGGTCGTTGGGCACGCTGGCCAGGGTGAGAGCCCCCCCGTTTATGCCCGTAATGGGCGCTACCGTATTCAGCGTGCCGTTATTGGGTGGCGACTGAGTTACCAGACGCACATTCTGCTCGTCGATGTTGTAGAGCGTGGTGCCGCTGGCCCCGATATAGCTGTTCGTGTAAGCCGATGTTCCGACGACGGGCGTCTGGCTGGCGTTGGGGTCGGTGGCAGCATACGCCAGCGGGCCATCCGTGGCGGCCAGGGCGCCGTTGTTCGGGTTCAGGCGCAGATTGGCCCCGTTGCTGGCGGTTACCCGGATCCGGTCGACGGTCGGATTGAAGTCGAACCCGATGCGGAAGCCGAGCGTGCCCAGGTTCAGCGTTTGGGCCGCTCCTATCGGGGTGGCTACGGCCGTAATGCGGTTGAGCGTGTAAAGCTGGGTCTGCTGGTTGCTGGCGTTATAACCCAGCGCGAACAGCTCCCCGGTGTTGGGGCGCACGTCCAGGCCTACCAAAGACTGTCCGCTGGTTACGCCCGTAATGACTACTTGCGTCAGCACGGGCAGCGTGGCTGCGGTGCTTAGGGATGCCGCATTGAAGGATACCAAGGAGGCACTGGTGCTGGGCGAGGGAGTATTCAGGCCATACACCGAAGCCAGGCCATACACCGTCTGGGCCTGGGCGGCGGTAGCCGATAACGCCAGAGCGGATAGGCCCAGAAGTGTGCGACGCAATAAGGAACGCCCGGAAGTAGAGGTTGCAGTCATGATAGAAGAGAAAATAAAAGAGTAGCCAGTCATACCCATGACCGATACCAGCTCTACGGCGTTGTATCGAACTATGGATTTACTTTAATTTATTTTTAATCTATTGAGGATTAATGAATTGCTCCTCTGTTGAACTGCTGCCAAGCAATAACGCCATGCTGCTCAGTGGCCTACCATAAAAAAGGCGGCCCGTCAGGGTCGCCTTTTTCGGTAGAATAGGTTGGCTAAAGCCGCCTACCAGGCCACGGGCTTGCCCTGCCAGGTCACGAAGCTGCCGTTTTCCTCGGCGTGCAGCTGGTCGGTGAGGCGGATGATGCCCCGGGCCGAGTCGGCGGCGGGCAGGGCCGCGCCGGTGCCGCCCATGTCGGTGCGCATCCAGCCCGGGTCGACCATGATGGAGATGATGCCGAAGTGGCCGGCCTCGGCCGCCAGGGTGCGCATGTACATGTTCATGGCGGCCTTGCTGGCGCTGTAGTGGTAGTGGCTGCCCGAGGCCTTCAGCTCCAGGGAGCCCAGGCCCGAGGACAGGCTCACCACCCGGCTTTTGTGGCCGGCCTTGAGCAGGGGCAGAAACTGCTGGGTCACGAGCAGCGGCCCCACGGCGTTGGTCCCGATTACCTGCATGGCATCCTCGTAGCGCAGCTGGCCCAGCTTCTGCGTTTCCGAGCTGTCGTCGTCGATGCCCGAGCCGGGGTGGCCGGGCAGGATGCCGGCGTTGTTGATCAGAATGTCGAGGTGGTCGGTGGCGGCGGCCACCTGCGCGTAGGCCGCGCGCAGCGAGTCGGCGCTGGTCACGTCCAGGGGCAGCACCGTCAGCCGGCCTTCGTGCTGCTGGCCCAGGGCCCGCAGGTCGGTGGCGCTGTCGGGCTGGCGGGTGGCGGCAAAGACCTGGTCGCCGCGCTCCAGGTACTGGTGGGTAAGCTCAAGGCCCAGGCCGCGGTTGGCACCGGTAATCAGAACAGATTTCATAGGAGGGAAGGGCTTAAGTACAGGGGAAGTCCGAGAGGAAAAAGCAGGGTTGCCCCCGGAAGTTTACCCAAATAAAAGTCGGTTTTAGAAGGCTTTACCGATCAAAGCCCAAAAAAACCGTCGGGAACGTTCCCAGACGGCTCGTTTCGGGCTGTACCCGGGATGAAACTCCCGACACTGCGCCGCGGGCAGCCTACAGCGCCAGGGGCTTGCCCTGGTAAAAAGCCAGGATCTGCTGCTTGAACCACCAGTCGTACTTGGCCTGCACCAGCTCCGACTGCGCCCCGACCAGGCGGCTGCGCGTCACGCCGAACGCTACGGCGTCGGTACCGCCCAGCTCGAACACTTTTTCCGCGTAGCGGTATTCGGCTTCCGCGGCCTGGTATTGCAGCTGCAGGGCCTGGTACCGGCGGGCGGCGGCCCGGCACTCCAGCAAGGCCGCGCCCACCCTGCCCTGCACCGCGCGGGCCACCTGCTGGTAGCTGAGTTGGGCGGCCAGCTCCTCCAGCCGGGCCACGTGGTCGGCGGTGCGGAGCTGCAGCTGGTTGAACAACGGGATGAGCAGCGACACGCCCAGCTGCCGGTTCAGGTTGTCGCGGGCCTGGAGGCCGAACCGCTGGTCTTCGTAGTTGGACGTGCGCGTGGCGACTTGCCCCGTCAGCGCCAGGGCTGGTCGGTAGCTGGCCCTGACCAGCTGCCGGGCGTAGCCGGCGGCCTCAATCCGGGTCTGGGCCGCGCGCAGCTCCGGCAGCCAGGCGGCCGCGGCGGTTAGCGCTTCGGCCAGGGAAACTGCCTCCGCCGCCGTGGGACCGGCGGCCAGAGGCACGGGCTGCACGGCCAGCTCCGGCTGCGCTGGTAGTCCCAAAAGCTGCTGCAAGTCAAACCGGGCCCGCTCGGCGCTGTTTTCGGCGCCTACGGTGAGCAGCCCCTCGGCGGCTACCTGCGACTGCACGGCGAGCAGATCCCGCTTGCTGAGCGTACCCCGGGCTATCTGGGCCTTCACTTTCTGCTCTTGCCGGGCCAGCGCCGCCGCCCGCTGCCGGGAGTTCAGCAAGTGTTCCTGGGCCAGCAGCACCTGCAAAAATGCGGCGGCTACTTCCAGCTGCACCTGGTTGGCCCTGGCCTGGTAGTCGTAGTCGGCCGCGGCCAGCTGCTGCCGCCGCAGCTTGAGCTGATTGGTGGTGGCAAAGCCGTCGAACAGGTTCAGGCTCAGATTCAACGCGGCCTGGTTGCCGAAGTTGAAGCGGTTGGACAGCTCGTTGGTGGAAGGGTCGACCAGAAAGCCCCAGTTGCTGGCCGAGCGCACCCGGGCCTCTATCGTGGGCAGGAATAAGCGTCGGGCCCCGGTCAGTTGGGCCGCGCTTTTGCGCTGGGCCACCTGGGCCAGCTGCAATTCCAGGCTGTGCTGCTGGGCCTGGGCTAGGCACTGGGGTAGCGTCCAGCGCTGCTGGGCCTGGGTGCTGGCACCCAAGCTTAGCACCAGCACCATCGGCCCGGCCCAGCAGGTGCTTTTCCACCAGCAGCAGAAGCTATTCTTCATCGGCTTGCAGGCTTACTTCCCGGATACTCTCAATTTCCCGCAGGGCATCGACGAAAGCGTCGTCGGCCTGCTCGTCTTTCAGGCCCACCACGTAGCGCAGCTGCAGCAGGTCCGGGGTGTCCTTCGCGTTACCGGCTTTTTTCGACGCCTTGGTGCCCACCAGCCGGTAGCGCTGGCAAAACGAGTCCAGGACCTGGTGGTAGGCCTGGCGCGCCGCCGCGCCGCCGGGCAGGCTCAACGTCAGCAGGTACACGCGGGATTTCACGTTGGTCAGGACCTGGGCCATGAGGCTGGTTACCAGGCCAATCAGCAGGCAGCCCACCACGGCCACCAGGTGCAGCCCCTTGCCGCAGGCCAGGCCAATGGCCAGGGCAAAAAACAGGTACATGAACCCCTGCGCATCCTTGGGCGAGGTCCGAAACCGGATAATGGACAGGATGCCCACCATGCTGAACGCCTGCGCCAGGTTGTCGCCTACCACCAGCATCACGAACGCCGTAATGACGGTCAGCATCACGATGGATTTGATCAAATTCAGCGAGTAGCTGCCGCTGCGAAAGGCCAGCATGTAAAACCCCGCGATGATGAGGCCGCACAGTGTGGCCCAGAACGTGTTGCCCAGCACCTCGCGCAGGGTAATGGGGAAGTTAAAGACGTCTGGCAGAGCGGAGTGCATTTGGGGGAGGGCTGGCAGGGTAGAACGGGCGCGCGGCAGCGGGGGCTCCGGCCTAGTACAGGAACAGGGAGCGGGCAAAGCGGGCCACGTAGCCCTGCACCGACAGCGGCTGGCAGAAGACGCGGGTGCGCACCACCATGCCCGGCACCAGAGGCAGGCTTTTCTCCGGCAGCAGGGCCGTCACGAAGAAAGCCTGGCGGCCATCGACCATCTGCACCGTATTGTCCAGCCCGATTATCGTTCCCTGCGTGGTGTGGGTGGTGCCGGTAATGTCGGCCTCGATGCCCTGGCCCACCCGCACGTATTCTTTCTCGGTGTAGGCCACGGGCAACAAGGCCACGTACGCCGAGTTATCGGCCACGGCCACCAGTACTTCTTCGGTCGGGTTAGCGGAGGCGTATTGCAGCAGCAGGGTGCCCGCAACCGGTGCCACCAACGTGCGGTCCTGCAGACTGTGGTTTATTTGCTGGATCTGCTGCCGCAGCGCGCGGATGCGGGCGCGAATCACTTGCCGCTGCTCGGGCCGCCCCCCCGTACTGGCCGACCGCAGGTTGGCCCCCGTCAGCTGCACGGTAAGCTCGCGCACCCGCAGCTGGTTGAGGGCCGCTTCGTATTCCTGCCGCGAAGCCAGCGAGTCGTGGTACAGGGCCTGGGTGCGCTGGGTGAGCAGGCGCTGGGCGGCCAGCTCCTGCCGGGCCAGCGCCACCTGGCTGGCCGTGCTCTCCACGTCGGCGGGCTTTTGGCCGGTTTCCACGAGGCGCAGCTCGGCCTGCTGCTCGGCCAGCTGCCCCTGCAGCTGCACCAGCTGTTCGTGGTCCTGGTTGGAAAACAGGCTGCCCACCGTGTCGCCCTTGGCCAGCGTGGCCTGGCGGTAGAGCCGGGGGTGCAGGTGAAAGTTGGCCTGGGTTCCGCGCTGAAAAACGGAAGCCGACAGCGCCGTCAGCTTGCCCGTGCGGTTGTCTTTGAGCGCCGACACCAAGTTGCCGTTGGCCGCCCGGCTCAGCGTCCACTCGCTGACGGGCATAATCAGGCCGCTGGTTTCCACGGTGTAGGGCAGCGTGGGGTGGTCGAGGCGCAGCAGGGTCGTCGCCAGCACCACGGGGCCCGCGACCAGGAGTAGATTTTTCTTCACTAGCAGCAAAGCGGTTAGCATTGGGCATAAGAATGAGTAGTGCGGAGGGTTGAGTTGGAAAGCCTGGCCGGGTGGCACCACCAAGCAGCGCCCGGAGAACCAAGGCTCCAGCACCGAGGCTCAGTGAGTCTCGCTAAGCTGGGTGGCAACGGTTTGGTTGGCGTGAACATGGCAGTAGGGCGTGACGATGTTCCGGTTGAGAAGGGCTACGAGGCCCCTTCCTGTCTTAGAAAGGATAATATACTATTATTGCAATAAATATTATAACAATTACAATAAATAAAACCCTGTAACGTAGCGTTTTGCCCACTGATAAGGTCTGATAGGTACTTTTGGTTGCTGAGTTATTAGGCTTGATTCTTTACCAGTCTGCCGGGGCCGGTAGCTGGTTCCGGTAGCAGCCGGCTGGGGCGGGCAACCCAGCCGGCGCCGAAGAAATTGCCTACGTCCTGTCCGCTAATTCGGAATTTGCTGGCACCTTTGGGGTCCATTTGCCAAGAACCGCCCGTGATGAACGCCACCCAGCAGGAAGAAAAGGAATACCTGGAAGTAATTAAGGAGAAGCTCACCCTGGCCGTGCGGCGCGTCGACGACGCGGTAAAGCAGTTTTCCGACGAGCTGCGCGAGAAAAAGCGCTACATCCACGAGCACCAGTCGGGCATGGACGACGCCGACATGGTAGCCGCCGGCCAGTCCATCAACCGCATGGCCTTCACGGGCGAGGCCGCCGTGACCCGCAAGCGCAAGCTGCTCAAGCTGGGCCAGTCGCCCTACTTCGGCCGCCTCGATTTCGCCCCGCAAGGCCAGGCCGCCGTGCCGGTTTACATCGGCATCTATTCCTTTCTGGATGAGCAGCAGCGCCGGAATCTGATCTACGACTGGCGGGCGCCCATCTCCTCGCTGTTCTACGACTTCGAGCTGGGTGAGGCTTCCTACGTCACGCCCGGCGGCACTATCCGGGGCGCTATCGAGCTGAAGCGGCAGTACAAAATCCGGGACGGCCGCCTGGAGTTCATGCTCGACAGCGCGGTGAACATCCACGACGACGTGCTGCAACAAGAGCTGGCCAAGTCGTCGGACGACAAGATGAAGACCATCGTGGCCACCATTCAGCGCGACCAGAACGCGGTAATCCGCAACGAGGACGCGACGGTGATGGTCATTCAGGGCGTGGCCGGCTCGGGCAAAACCTCCATTGCCCTGCACCGCATTGCGTTTCTGCTCTACCGCTACCGCGAAACCATTGCCGCCAAGGACATTCTGATTATTTCGCCCAACAAGGTCTTTGCCGACTACATTTCCAACGTGCTGCCCGAGTTGGGGGAGGAGCACATCCCGGAGCTGGGCATGGAAGAGCTGGCCGCCGACCTGCTGGAAAGCCACTACACCTTCCAGACCTTTTTCGAGCAGGTGCAGGCCCTGCTGGAGCACCACGACGCGGCCTTTATCGAGCGGATCCGGTTCAAGTCGTCGTTCGAGTTTCTGAGCAAGCTCAATCAGTTCCTGCTCCACATCGAGAATACCTACTTCCAGTGGGCCGACCTGCGGGTGGGCCGCACCGTGGTGCCGGTGGCCTTTTTGCAGCAGAAGTTCCGGACCTACCACCGGGTGCCGCTGCTGAAGCGCTTTGCCCTGGTGGCCAACGACGTGCGGGCCTACGTGCGCGACGCGGCCGGCCGCAAGCTGACCAACGGCGAGAAAAACACGATTGGCGACGCCCTGCCGCGCTTGTTCAAGCTGCACAGCGTGCTGGACCTCTACCGCGACTTTTACCGCTGGATCGGGCGGCCCGAGCTGCTCAAGCTCGACCAGCGCCTGCACCTGGAGTACGCCGACGTGTTTGCCCTGATCTACCTGCGCATCCGCCTGGAGGGCCTCACGGCCTACGACCAGGTGAAGCACCTGCTGGTGGATGAAATGCAGGACTACACGCCGGTGCAGTACGCCGTGCTGTCGCGCCTGTTTCCCTGCCGCAAGACCATTCTGGGCGACGTGAGCCAGACGGTGAACCCCTACAGCGCCTCCTCGGCCGAAGCCATCGAGCGGGTGTTTCCGCAGGCCGACGTGGTGCGGCTGCTGCGCAGCTACCGCTCGACGCTGGAAATTACGGCCTTCGCCCAGCGCATCACCCCCAACCCCGACATCCTGCCGCTGGAGCGCCACGGCCCGGAGCCTGCCGTGGTGCGCTATGGGAATCAGGATGAAGAGCTGCAAGCCATCCAAGAGCTGATCCAAGGTTTTCAGACTTCCGGCAGCCATTCCCTGGGTATCATCTGCAAAACCCTGGCCCAGGCCAAACGGGCGTACCAGGTGCTGCAAGCGCCCACCGTGCACCTGCTCACCGACGAGTCCACGACCTTTAAGGAAGGCGTCATCATCACCACCGCCCACCTGGCCAAAGGGCTGGAGTTCGACGAGGTCATCGTGCCCTTCGCCTCCGCCCGCACCTTCAAAACGGAGGTCGATAAGAGCATGCTCTACGTGGCCTGCACCCGGGCCATGCACCGCCTCACGCTCACCTATTCCGGCGAGCTGACAGGCTTTTTATCGGCTTAAAGTTGGAAGTAGAGACGCAATATTTTGCGTCTCGTCGTTGCTGATGTAACGCCGTTTGCGCAGTCGCTCGGCTATTGCCGAGTGACACCTACACCGGAGCGGCTCTGCCGCGAGCGTCCCGCGCCATAAGGTCATTCCAGAGGCGCGGCTTACTTCGCAGCGGAGCTGCTCACGCGTAGTCGTCACTCGGCACAGCCGAGCGGCTGCGAAGAGTGCGAACCAGATAACCGGAATACTGCGCGCCAGCTCACCCCCCATAAGAAAGCCCCGCATCCGGACAGGATGCGGGGCTTTTTTATGGGAGCTTACCAGATTTACCCGGCCGCAATGGCTTTGCGCTTGCTCACGCGGGGGTGGCGCTCGTCGGTGCCCTGGGCCAGCAACTCCTCGTCGCGGTCCGACTTCTTGATGGTCCAGCTCAGCGAGTAGAGGTCTTTGCGCCGGTCGCGCAGGTTGCGCACGGCCCCGCTGGTGTTCAGGTCCTTGAGCAAATCCAGGTCGAGGTCGGCAATCAGGGTCATCTCCGTGTTGGGCGTGGCCTCGGCCACGATGGCATCGTGGGGGAAGGCGAAGTCGGAGGGGCTGAACACGGCGCTCTGCGAGTACTGAATGTCCATGTTTTCGACCCGGGGCAGGTTGCCGACCGAGCCGGTAATGGCCACGTAGCACTCGTTTTCGATGGCCCGGGCCTGGGCGCAGATGCGCACGCGCTGGTAGGCGTTCTTGGTGTCGGTCCAGAAGGGCACGAACAGGATTTTCACGCCCTCGTCCGAGAGCATGCGGGCCAGCTCGGGAAACTCCACGTCGTAGCACACCAGAATGCCGATTTTGCCGAAGTCCGTGTCGAAGCACTTGAGCTTGTCGCCGCCGCGCATGCCCCAGTAGCTGGCTTCGTCGGGCGTCACGTGCAGCTTATACTGCTCGTCCACGGTGCCGTCGCGGCGGCAGAGGTAGGCCACGTTGTGCAGCTTGCCATCCTCGTACACCGGCATCGAGCCGGCCACGATGTTGATGTTGTAGCTCACGGCCAGCTCCATCATTTTCACCTTGATGGGCTCAGTGAAGGCCGCCATAGCCCGGATGGCCACCGCCGGCGAGTCCTCGTTGGTGAGGGCCATCAGCGGGGCGTTGAAAAACTCGGGGAACAGCACGCAGTCCGACTTGTAGCCCGACACGGTATCGACGAAGAACTCCATCTGCTGCAACAGGTCTTCCAGGGAGCGGGTGGCGCGCATCTGCCACTGCACGATGCCGATGCGCACGTTGCTTTTCTGGTTGCCAATGAGCTTTTCCTCTTCCTCATAATACACGTTGATCCACTCCAGCAGCGTGGCAAAGGCTTTGGATTCGGAATCGTAGGGCAAATAGCCGCGGATGATTTTGCGGACGTGAAACTCGTTGCTGAGCTGGAAGGTGAGGATGGGGTCGGTGATTTCCTTATTGCGCACCATCTCCACGTACTTGGCCGGCGTCATCTCGTTGGCGTAGGCGGCGTAGCCCGGAATGCGGCCCCCGGCCACCATGGCGCGCAGGTTCAGGTTTTCGCAGAGCTCCTTGCGCGCGTCGTAGAGGCGGCGACCCAGGCGCAGCGAGCGGTACTCGGGGTCCACGAACACATCGACGCCGTAGAGCGTGTCGCCGTCGGGGTTGTGGGTATTGAACTTGCCGTGCCCGGTGATTTTGGCGTAGGTGTGCCGGTCGCCGAAGTCGGAGTATTGCACGATGATGGCCAGGGCCGCGGCCACCACCTCGCCGTTGTCCTCGATGCAGATCTGGCCCTCGGGAAACTTGCGGATCAGGGCCCCGAACTCCTCGGCCGACCAGGCGCCTTCCATGTTGGAGTACACCTTGTCCATGATGGCCTTTACGGCCTTGAAATCGGAGCGGCGCAGGGTGCGCAGCACCAGCTTATGAGCCGGTACGGCCGTGGGCGTGAGCAGCTCGGCCGCCGAGGTGGTCGGTTTATCTATTTTTTTGGCGTGGCTGCCGCCAGCCTTGCCATTTGCAGAAGTGGCCATATGGAATCGGGGAAGAATGAACGCAAAAATACGGAAAGGCCGCCCAAGCCTGGGCGGCCGCTAAGCCTTTGTACGGCTCCGGAGGAGTTTTGGCGGCTTGCCCTGCCTAACACCCAAAAGCCCCAACTGGTTTAGCCGGACCCGTCGCGCTACGGTTGGGGCCGGGCAAACACCGGAATAAACCGCCGGGAGCCGCCACTGGATTGCCGCTGCGGATGCCGGTTTTTCTGCTCGTCGTAGTAGTAAGACTGGCTCATCAGCTCAGTTTCCAGGGTGAGCATACCAACGGCGGAAGCAGCGTCCTGGGTAGGCCGGGCAGCCTGGGCCTGCGGGTGGGCCGCGTCGAGGCGGAGAATGGACGGGTCGGAAGCGGCCAGGGAATCCAGGTTGGCGGGGCGGTGGAACAGGGTATCCAGGCCGGGCCTGATTTGCACGAGCTGGTATTCCTCGGGGTAGCCCTGGAAGCGGTGAAAAACCAGGCGCGAGGGCCCGGCATAAAGCGACTCAAACCCCAGCCAGTAATCCAGCGGGCCGCCATTGGCACCCGTGTTGGTATAGAAGCGCAGGCCGTTTTGTACCAGGGCGGCCTCGGGCCGGCGGCTGTTGATTTCGAGTAGGCCCACCGAGCGTCCATTCTCGAAAACCTCCAGAAAGTCGTGCCCGGTGGGGGAGTGCGGGTAGCGCAGCTGCGTGAGTTGCCCGGGGGGCAGCTTCCCGCGAAACACTACTTTGCCCCTGGGGGCTGGCACCCGATTCATTTCCCGGTACTGCCGCAGCCGGATTTCCACCCGCACGTCCTGGGCGGCGCTGCTGTGCAGCAGCAGGCGGTGGGTCAGGTTCTGCGGGTCTTTTTCCCAGACGTCCCACACCAGCAGGTTTTTCGAGACAATGCCCACCACGACCTGCGAGGCCCGGGTGGGCAGCTGCAACAGCAGGAGCAGAGACACGAGTAGGAAAAGGCGCATACGCGGCGAAAGAAGAATCCGGGAGGAAAGCTACGCGAAAACGGGGACCCGAAGTCCCCGCTTTCATTGTACTCAGCTTGGGCCGGCAGCCGCTACACGCCCTGCATTTCGGGCACGCCCGCCGCGGGTATCACCAGCTTGCCGGCCGTAGCCGCCTGAATCTGCTCCACCGATACGCCCGGGGCCCGCTCGCGCAGCACGAAGCCGTCGGGCGTCACGTCGAGCACGGCCAGCTCGGTCACGATTTTCTTCACGCAGCGCAAACCCGTAATGGGCAGGGTGCAGGCGGGCAGGAGCTTGCTGCTGCCATCCTTGGCCACGTGCTGCATGGCCACGATGATGTTTTTGGCCGAGGCCACCAAATCCATGGCGCCGCCCATGCCCTTGACCATCTTGCCCGGAATCTTCCAGTTGGCAATGTCGCCGTTTTCGGACACCTCCATGGCGCCCAGAATGGTCAAATCCACGTGCTCCCCGCGAATCATGGCGAAGGAGTCGGCCGAGCTGAAGAGGCTGGAGCCGGGCAGCGTGGTCACGGTCTGCTTGCCGGCGTTGATCAGGTCGGGGTCGACCTGGTCGTCGGTGGGGAAGGGGCCCATGCCGAGCAGGCCGTTTTCACTTTGCAGCTCCACGTGGATGCCCGCGGGAATGTAGTTGGCCACCAGCGTCGGAATGCCGATGCCGAGGTTGACGTAGGAGTTGTCTTTTACTTCTTGCGCAATGCGCTTGGCAATGCCGTGTTTGTCTAGTGCCATAAGAGTATTTCACGCAGTGTCTCGGGGTGGGAAAACCGCAGTGGTACGCAGTGGTTCGTTGCACGACACTGCGAGACACCGCGTCGGCCACTGCGCACCACTGCGCGAAAAATCAGCTCCGGACCGTGCGCTGCTCGATGCGCTTCTCGTAGTCTCTGCCCTGGAAGATGCGCTGCACGAAGATGCCGGGCGTGTGAATCTGGTTGGGGTCCAGCTCGCCGGCGGGTACCAGCTCTTCCACTTCCGCCACGGTGATTTTACCGGCCGTGGCCATCATCGGGTTGAAGTTGCGGGCCGTGCCCTTGTAGATGAGGTTGCCGGCCGTGTCGCCCTTCCAGGCCTTGACGAAGGCAAAATCGGCGTGCAGGGCGGTTTCGAGCAGGTACATCTTGCCGTTGAACTCCCGGCTTTCCTTGCCTTCGCCCACTTCGGTACCGTAGCCGGCCGGGGTGTAGAAGGCCGGAATGCCCGCCCCGCCGGCCCGGCAACGCTCGGCCAGGGTGCCCTGCGGAATCAGCTCGACTTCCAGCTCGCCCGAGAGCAGCTGCCGCTCAAACTCGGCATTCTCGCCCACGTAGCTCGAAATCATCTTGCGCACCTGCTTGGTTTGCAGCATCAGCCCGATGCCGAAGTCGTCGACGCCGGCGTTGTTGCTGATGCAGGTCAGGTTTTTGACGCCCAGGCGCAGGATTTCCTGAATCGAGTTTTCGGGAATGCCGCACAGGCCGAAGCCGCCGAGCATCAGGGTCATGCCGTCGGTGAGGCCGTGCAGGGCCGCCTGGGCATCGGCTACTACTTTGTTGATCATGGGGTGGGAAAGGAGGGTTTGCGGGTCGAAAATAGCAAGATGCCCGGGAACTGAAGCCGCCCGCCCGCCTTGGTAGACGAACGGGCTGCCTTCTGCTGTCAGTACCAGGCTATGACAAGCTTGTCAAAAGAACGTCATTCCGAGCTTGCCGAGGAATCTCGCTTGGGGTCGTTTGTTTACTGTTCCAACGTCAGCACGCGAGATGTCTCGCTTTGCTCGACATGACGGGTTGTTTTGAATAGCAAACAACTCAGCCGCCGACCAAGTGCTGGCGGGCGTCCTCGGCGTCCTTGGCCAGCTGGGCTTTGAGCTCGTCGAGGTCGTTGAACTTCTGCTCGTCGCGCAGGCGGGCTACCAGCTGCACCGTCAGGGGTTGGTCGTAGAGGTCACCGTCGAAGTCGAGCAGGTGGGTTTCGATGGTCTGGTCGAGGTTGCCGGCTACGGTGGGGCGCACCCCGATGTTGAGCATGGCCTGGTGGTGGGTGCCGGCGGCCGTGGTAGCCAATACGGCGTACACGCCCCGGGCCGGCACTAGCTTCAGGGGCTCTTCCACTTGCATGTTGGCCGTCGGGAAGCCGATGGTGCGGCCCAACTGCCGGCCCCGCACCACGGTGCCCGTCAGCGGGTAGCGGTAGCCCAGGTAGCGGTTGGCGGTCAGGATGTCGCCGGCTTCCAGGGCGCGGCGGATGCGGGTGCTGCTCACGGCCAGGGCGTCCACGTCCTCCCGCGGAATTTCCTCGACTTCCATGCCGTAGCGGTCCGCGTGCTGGCGCAGGTACTCGAAGCTACCTTCCCGGTTTTTGCCAAACCGGTGGTCGTAGCCAATCACCAGCTTTTTGGTGCCCACCGTGTCGAGCAGAATTTGTTGGATGTATTCTTCCGAGGTCAGCTCCGAAAACTCCTTGGTAAAAGGCACGATCAGCAGGTAGTCGACGCCAAAGTCGGCCAGCTGCCGGGTGCGTTCCTCCAAAGAAGAAAGCAGCTGAATGTTCAGGGGCTGAGGGTGGGCCAGCGGCGGGGCCAGCACCAGGCGGGGGTGGGGCCAGTAGGTAATGACCACCGACGGCCCGCCGGTGTGGCGCGCTACTTCCAGCAGCCGCCGCAGAATCTTCTGGTGGCCCAGGTGCACGCCGTCGAAAGTGCCGGTGGTAACGGTGGCATTGCCGAGGTGAGGAAACTGCGCCGGGTCGTGAAAGACTTCCATCTGCGGGGAATGAGTGACGTGGTGAATGAGCGAAGTCTCGCCGGGGGTAGCTGTTTACGAGGCCGAAGCAGCCGGGTCTGAGTCGGGCGCCGGGGTGGCTTGCGCCTGGAAATACTCCAGGCCGGCCCGCTGCTCGGGGCGGCGCTGCTTGGCCGGGCGCGGCGGGCGGGGCATGTCGCCCTCAGGCCGCGGGGGGCGCAGGGCTTCCAGAGTTTCCATCGTCAGGGCGTCTTCCACCCGGTATTCCCCGATGCGGGTGCGCACCAGCTTGGTCAGGTGGGCCCCGCAGCCCAGATGCTGCCCAAAGTCGCGGGCCAGGCTGCGAATGTAGGTGCCCTTGGTGCAGACCACCCGGAAATGCACGTCGGGCAAACTGATGCCGGTCAGCTCAAACTCCTTGATGGTAACTTCCTTGGACTTGATTTCGGCCGTGTCGCCGCGGCGGGCCACCTCGTAGGCCCGCTCCCCGTTGATTTTCACGGCCGAGTACAGCGGTGGCGTCTGCTGAATCGGGCCGGTAAAGGCCTGGGCAGCGGCTTGCAGCTGCTCGGCCGTGACATGCGCGTAGGGCAGCTCGGCATCCACGGGGGTTTCCAGGTCGAAGGAAGGCGTGGTCTGGCCCAGGCGGAAGGTGCCGGTATACTCTTTCTCCTGGGCCTGAATCAGGTCGATCTGCTTGGTTTTCTTGCCCGTGCACAAGATCAGCAGGCCGGTAGCCAGCGGGTCGAGGGTGCCGGCGTGCCCGATTTTCTTAATGCGCAGCGTGTTCTTGACCTTGCGCACCACGTCGAACGAGGTCCAGGTCAGGGGTTTATCCACGAGCAGCACTTCGCCGGCTTCGAAATCGAATCGGCGGGGAGCGGTAGTTTCCTGGCTCATATCAGTTGCAGGTTAATGCCCAGGGCAATCATCACCAGAATGGTAACGCCCACGATGATGCGGTAAAAGCCAAAGGCCCGGAAGCCAAACTTCGACACGAAGTTGACGAACGACTTCACCGCCAGCAGGGCCACGATAAAGGCCACCACGTTGCCGAAAGCCAGCACTTTCAGGTCGCCGGCCACGGGCGCATTCACCTTGTAGGTCTTGTACATCTCGTAGGCCGTAATCACGAACATGGTGGGCACGGCCAGCAGGAAGGAGAAGTCGGCGGCCGAGCGGCGGTCGAAGCCCTGGGCCAGGCCGCCCACGATGGTAGCCGCCGAGCGCGACACGCCGGGCACCAGAGCCAGGCACTGAAACAAGCCGATTTTCAGGGCCTGCAGCGTGCTGGGCGTGGTCACTTGCTTGCGCGACTCGCTAAACCACTTGTCGACGAACAGCAGCACGATGCCGCCCACCACCAGCGAGGAGGCCACCACCGTTACGCTTTTGAGCAGCTCGGCAATGACGTCTTTGAGCAGAAAGCCCAGCAGGCCGAACGGCAGAAAGGCCACGGCCAGCTTCACGTAAAAGTCGAAGCTCTGCAGAAAGCGGCGCCAGTAGAGCACCACCACCGACAGAATAGCGCCGAATTGGATGGAGGTAATGTAGGTTTCGGTAAAGGGCAATTGGCCGATTCCCAGCAGGTTGGCCACGATAATCATGTGACCGGTGCTGGAAACGGGTAAAAACTCGGTTAAGCCTTCGACAATAGCCAGAAGCAGGGCGTGCCAGTAGTTCATCTAGGGGCGCTTGTAGGTAGGAGCCGTGGGAGCGGGGGCCACCGGCGCGGCCGGCTGCGGGGCCGTTTCGGCGCGGGTCACGGTGTCGGTGGCCACGGGGGTGGGTCCGCCGGGCTTGGCCATAATGGCCCAGAACTCGATGATAAAGCCGACGGCCAACAGAATCGGGCCCAGGGTAATGCCCAGGAACCCTTCGCCGTAGTCGGCCGAGTCGAGGGTCATCGTGATGAAGCCGGCGGCCAGCACGGCCAGCCCGAGCCACATCAGGCGGTAGTTGCGCGGCCCAAAGGCGAAGCGGGGAGTTTGCGTGGGTTCCATAATGTTGGTGCTTTGTGCTTTGTGCCTAGTGCTTAGGAGTTGGTTTTTTGTTTTTTAAGTGCTTGGTGCTTGGTGCATAGGTAAAACAAGCCAAGCACCAAGCACTAGGCTCCAGGCACTGTTTAATACAAATCGTCGAGCGACATGCCCAGGTACTTGCGCACGGCGCGGTAGGAGCTCAGAAAGCCGATGCCGCAGCCCAGCAGCACCATGCCCACCATCAGGCCGGCAATCAGGCGCTCGTCGCGCAGCAGGCGCAGCTCTTCCAGCTGCAGGTAAGCGTATTGCAGGCCGGCCAGCAGCAGCAGCGCGGCAATGGTGCCGCTGGCAAAGCCCTGCCAGGTGGCCCGGCGCAGAAACGGCCGCTGAATGAAAAACGACGTGGCGCCCACCAGCTGCATGCTCCGGATCAGGAAGCGCTGCGAGAACAACGCCAGCTTAATCGTATTGTTAATCAGCACCGTGACGACCAGCGTGAGCACCAGAGCAAAGCCCAGCAGCACCAGGCTGATCTTGCGCAGGTTCTTGTTCACCGAGTCGATAAAGCTTTGCACGTACTCTACCTCAAACACGCCCGGCTCGGCCCGCAGCTCCTGCACGATGCGCCGCATCTGGGTCGAATCGGTATACTCGGCGCTGATTTTCAGCAGGTAAGCATCCCGCAAGGGGTTGTCGCCCAGGAACTGCTCGGCATCTTCGCCGGTTTGCTCCAGAAACTGCCTGGCCCCTTCTTCCTTCGAGAGAAAACGCACCTGGGGCTGGTCGTTTTTGTAGGCCACGTACTTCTTGCGGCTCAGATCCTGCTGCAACCGCAGCAGCTGGGTTTCGGGCAGGTCCCGGTCGAGGTAGACCTGCATTTCGATGTTTTCCTTGACTAAGTTGCTGAGCTTGTGGGCGTGAATCAGCAGCAACCCAAACAAGCCAATGACCAGCAAGGACAGCGTGATGCTGAACACTACCATCAGGTGCGGGTAGCTGCCGAGCTTTTTCTTGCGGGTCGGGCGGGTTTGGGCCATAAGGGCAAAGGTAACCTGGGTTAATTAATTCTGAATTGAGAATTCTGAATTATGAATTATGAATTCGCGTGTACAGCCCAATTCAGAATTCAGAATTTATAATTCAGAATTCACTCACAGCACCGTGCGCGGGTCGTCGTCTACGTTCAGCACTTCGCGGGCTTTGCGGGCGGCGGCTTCGCGGCGGCGCAGGCGCTTGCGCGAAAACAGCTCCCGGAACGAGTCGAACTGCTCGGTGTGCAGTAAGCTGATGCCGGCCCGGGCCTGGTTGGCTACGGCCGCTTCGCCGGGAGTGGTGTTGTCGTTGACGTTGCCAAAGTCGCGCGGCGTGGTTTCGTAGCGCAGCTTGGCCCGGAACTTTCCGTCCGGGCGCAGGTAATATTCCAGGCTCAGGTCGCCCAGCAACGACGACTGGCCGGTGGTGTTCTGCGTGCCGTCGGGGCTGGGCGTGGTGCCGTTGTTGAAGCCGCCTTCCCGGGTCACGCGCAGGCGGCCGTTGAGGAAACTGTAGCTCAGGCGCACCTGCAGGGCCTGCAGCTGCTCGGCCGACAGCCCGTTGATGTTGAAGTCGATTTCCAGGTTCTGGTCAATCTGGGAAGTAAGCAGGCCCAGCTGGGTGCTCAGAATCTGGCCCAGGCTGTTCTGCACCGTGTTGTCGTTGCCGCGCAGGCTGATCTGGGTGAACTGCCCGGGCGGGGAAAGCTGCTTGAAGACCAGCAGGCTGAACACCTGGCGGTTGAGCTCCTGCTCGTCGTTGCGCAGCGAGGAGGTAAAGGCCGTCAGGTCGCCTTCCAGCGAGGAGGGGGCGTCGTTGAACTCCAGGTTCAGGCGGATGGTGGGCAGCAGCAGCGGGCCGGTCAGGTTCATCACGGCCGTTACCGGCACCACGGCCCGGCTGTTGAGGGCGGCCTGCCCCAGAATCGGGGCCAGGGACGTGCGCTGGGTGTAGGCGGCCGTCACGTTCATTTCGCCGGCCAGCGGGTCGCCGTTCCAGGAGATGGTACCGCCGGGCCGCACCACGAATTCCTTGTTGATCAGGCCCTGGAGCGTGAAGTTGTAGGCCCCGCGCACGATTTCAATCTGCCCGAACATGTTGAAGTCGCCGCGGGTGTCGATGTTCAGGCGCAGCTGCCCGGCCGCCGTACCCCGGATAACGTCGCCGGTGCTTTCGTCGAGCAGGATTTCCACGTAGGCGTCGGGCGTCACGTCCAGGTTCATGTTCAGGCGCAGGCCCGACAAGTCAATTTTACCCTCCGCGGCCGTGGGCACCTTCACCGTGGTCAGCGTGTCGGTGATGTTGCGGTTGACGAACTTGATGTAGCTGGCCTGCTGGGCCTTGGCCGCGTTGTCGAGGGGCAGGGAGAGGCGGGTGCCGGCGTCGCTGCGGGCCCGCACGTTCACCACCAGGTTGTCGGTGGGCCCAAACACCACGGCGTCGCCGGTAGCGTAGGCCGTGCCAAAGTACAGGTCGTTATCCTTGCGCGTGGTGTTGAGCACCAGTAGCTTGGTGAAATTGGCCCGCAGCCCCAGGCGCATGTTCTGGAAGCCCTGGTGGAAGATGTTGCCGTCGAGCACGCCCGAGTTGCCCAGCGGGTCGCGCAGCCGGATGTCGCGGAAGTTGATGCGGTCCTCGGTGAAGCGGATCCGGTCGGCGAAGGTGTAGGTGGTGCCCAGGTAGATAAAGGTGAGCTTGCCATCCGTCACGTCCACGTTGCCAATCAGATTGGGCGCGGCCAGACGGCCGGTGAGGCGCAGCGTACCCACGGCCGTGCCGCCCATGTCCTTAAACAGCGTGTTGAGCAGGGGCTCGGCCAGCTTCACGGGAGCATTGTCGAGCACGGCGGTCAGGTTGAGCTGCTGCTCTTTGGCCTGGGGTGCGTAGGTGCCGGCCACGCGCACCACCCGCTGCTGGTTGCGCAGCACGTCGGCGTCAATCAGCAGCTGCCCGTTGCGGTTGTTCCACTCGCTGCTGCCCCGCACGTTGCCGATCAGCACCTTGTCGAACTGCAGCGAGTCGATGCCGAGCGTGCTGTTGATTTTCAGGGGGCCGTAGATGCCGCTGATGGTGCCGGCGGCATTCACCCGGCCCGCAATGTCCTGCTTGGTCAGGGAGTTGAGCGTGGTCAGGTCCAGGTCTTTCACGGCCAGCTGCAGCTGCTTGCCGGGGTCAGTGGAGATAAAGCCCTGGGCGCTGATGCTCTGAGCGCCGTTGCTCAAGGACAGGTTCTGAATGTCGAACTCCTTGCCGCCGCCCGAAATAATGACGGAGTTGTCGGCGGCAATGTTCCAGTCCTTGCCCAGCAGGTTCACGCCCGACTGCCGGAAGACGATCTGCACGGCCTCGGGCAGGAAAGCCAACGAGCCGTTGATGGCCGCCTTGTTGGTGGAATTGGTTTGGGCCAGGGAAGTGGAGAAGTTGATGCGCTCCTGGTCCCAGACGCCCTCCACGTAGAAGTTATTCGTGTTGCCCAGTCCCGGCAGCACCTGCCGGGCCGAGGTAATGTTGGCCTGGGCCAGCACCTCGGGCTTGTAGGGCAGCTTGCTGGTATTGAATTCGAAGTCGGTGTCGAACACCCGCACGCTGTCGTACTGAATCCCGTCGAAGTGGCCGGCCAGGGAGAAAATGGAGGTGGGGCCGTTGCGGAAAGAGCCGTCGATGCGGGAAAAGTCGGAGACGGTGAGGCTGGGCAGAAACAGGCGCAGCACCGGGTTGGCCTGCTTCAGGTACAGGTCCAGGTCGATTTCGTACTCGGGCGTGGGCCGCTGCCGCTTGCGGCGGTAGTAGCTGGCAATGGCCGCGTCGTTGCTTTCAAAGTTGAGCTGGTACTCGGTCAGCAGCATCTGCACGTCGCGGGCCACGGCCGTAAAGTTGAAGTTGCCGGCGGCCGTCAGGTTCAGCACTTCCGAGCGCACCGTGAGGCGGCGCTGCACTCCGGTACGCTGGCTCACCACGTCGAAGGTGTCGATGGGCACGGTGCGGCCGGCGAAGCTCAGGCGGGAGTTGCGCAGGATGATGCGGCCGATAAGCTCATCCAGCTTCAAACCCTGGAATTTCACGTCGGCGGTAGTGGCTATTACGACGCTCTGCTTGGTCAGGCCCAGGGCCCGCAGGTCGGCGCGCTGCACCCGGGCTTCTACGTCGAAGGCCTGCCGGGCCTTGTTCAGATCCACGGTGCCGGTGGCGTCGATTTGCAGGTTGGGGTCATTCACGGCCAGGCGCCCATCAAACGACTGCCGGCTGAACTGCCCGTTGGTGGTGATGTTGCGGAAGCGGTAGCCGTTGAGCCAGATGCTTTGCACGCTGGCATTGGCCTTGAGGCGGGCCCGCTCGGGCGTGAAGCCCACGCCTTCCACCCGGCCGTTCATGGTGATGTCGCGCACCATGCTTTCGTCGCCGAGCAGCCTGCCCAGCTGGAAGGCGGTGGTCTTGACCTGGCCCTCGTAAGTAGAGTAGGCCGGGTCGGTCTTAAACTTGATGTTCACGTCTGACACAACGTCGCCCAGAGCCGTGCGGAAGGCGCCGTTGGCCACGAAGTCGTTGTAGAAGCCCAGAAACTGCCCGTTGAGCCGCACCGTGCCCAGGCGGGCCACGTAGGGCCAGCCCGAGGCCGGAATGTAGCGCCGGATGTCGCGCCCGTCGATGACGGAGGGCTTCAGGCGCATTTCCACGAAGCTTTCTTTCAGGTTGGGCAAGCCCTGCACGTTGATATTGCCCCGCACCCGGGTATTCCTGCCGTAGACGATGTCCAGGTTTTTGGTCGTGAAGTTCTTCACGTAGCCCTTGGCCTCGCCCGAAATCAGGACGGTTTCCTTGAGCTCCCGCATGAAGGGCTGGGGCGCAAACAGGGCAATGTCGTCGGAGTACACCCGACTGGAATCCAGCCGGGCCGTGACTTTCACCGAGTCGTTGAAGTCGACGAAGTTGAGGAAGTGCTCGAAGTCGAACTTGATGTAGGGCTTCAGCCGGCTGTTGCCCACCCGCAGATCCAGGCCGGCAAACTCCCAGAACTTGTCGGCGTAGGTCATGTTGGCCGTCAGCTCCCGCAGGCGGGTATTCGAGGGCGTGTCCACGGCCCGCAGCCCGTCAATCTGGGCGTGAATCGTGTCGCCGCGCAGCCACAGCTGCGACACGTCGCCGTAGATGCTGTCGATGCGCATGTGGGCGTAGTCGATGGTGCGGCCGTAGGTGGGGGCCCGGGGCTCGTTCTGCCGGTCGAGCACGAAGCGGCCGTTGCGTAGCCCGATTTCCCTGATCTGAAAGTCGAAAGGCTTGGACACCTTGGTCGTGTCGGAGGGGCCGATCAGGCGCTTCACCGCGGTCAGAAACTGCGACAGGTTGGTGCTGTCGGGGTTGTTGGCGTAGGTTATCTGGGCAAAGCGCGGCTCTTCCAGCGTGAGCTTGCCCACGTGCAGGTGGCTGGGGTCGAAAATCGAAAACAGCTCGATGTCGGCGTCGGCCTTGCCAATGTTGAACAGCTCGCCACCCTGCCGGTCGAGCACCCGCACGCCCTCCAGCACCACCCGCGAAAAGGGCCGGATATCCACGCTGCCCACGATAACGCGCTGCCCGAGCTTGTCGGTAAGCACCGCGGCGGCCTTGCGCGCCAGCTTGGTTTGCACGCTGGGCACCCGCAAGGCTATCAGCGCGCCGCCCACCACCAGCCCCAGCAGCAGGAGCAGGCTCAGCAGGATTTTCAGCGTGATAGAGAGGAAGCGGGGCACAGAAATAAACCTGGAAATGTTGGGCGTACGGACGAAGATGCGGGATTTACGCTAATGGCTGCCTGCGGGGTGGTAAGTTTGCCGGCTCCGACGCACTACCGCCAGCGCCCGGCCGCGGCTGCAAGGACTACTTGCGGCCGTGTTGGTTTAGTGTTTTAAACGACCTTTGCCGTAAAATTAGGCAGCCCGCCGCGCAAAAGAAGCCCGGCGTGCCGCCCGTACCTTTTGAAATTAACCGCATGCATTCTCCCGTCATTCTAGCCATCGAGTCTTCCTGTGATGATACGTCGGCCGCGGTAATGGCCGGCGGCGAAATTCTTGCCAACGTCGTCGCCACGCAGCAAGTGCACGAACAATACGGCGGCGTGGTGCCGGAGTTGGCCTCCCGCGCCCACCAGCAGCACCTGATTCCGGTGGTGCAGGAGGCGCTGCGCCGGGCAAAGGTAGATAAATCCGCCCTCGACGCGGTGGCCTTCACCCAGGGCCCCGGCCTGCTGGGCTCCCTGCTGGTGGGCAGCATGTTCGCCAAAACCTTCGCCCAGGCCCTGGACAAACCCCTGATTGCCGTCAACCACATGCGGGCCCACATCCTGGCCCACTTTATCCGGGCCCCCCGGCCGGCGTTTCCGTTCTTGTGCCTCACCGTCAGCGGGGGGCACACCCAGCTGGTCATCGTGCGCAGCCCGATGGACATGCAGGTCATTGGTCAAACCATCGACGATGCGGCCGGCGAGGCCTTCGACAAAACGGCCAAGCTGCTGGGGCTGCCCTATCCCGGCGGCCCCCATCTCGACAAGCAGGCCAAGCTGGGCAACCCCACCCGCTTCTCGTTTCCGGTGGGCGCCATGCCGGGCTACGACTTTTCCTTTAGCGGCCTGAAAACCTCGGTGCTCTACTTCTTACGTCAGCAAACGGCCCAGAACCCCGACTTCGTGGCGGAAAACCTGGCCGACCTCTGCGCCAGCATCCAGCACACCATCATCCAGACCCTGCTGCGCCAGCTCGTGCGCGCCGCCGAGGATAATGGGCTGACTCAAATTGCCCTGGCCGGCGGCGTGGCGGCCAACTCGGGCCTGCGCGCCGCCCTGACCGCGCTGACCGCCGAAAAAGGCTGGGAAGTGTTTATTCCCGACTTCGAGTTCTGCACCGACAACGCCGGCATGGTGGCCATGACGGCCCACTTCCAGTACGAAAACGGGGATTTTGCCAGCCCGCTCGTCAGCCCCGACCCGCGCCTGAAGCTCACGTAACGCTTTCCGTTGCCCGGTGTAGAGACGCATAATTGCGTCTCAATCGTTGTTTATCCCGGCGCCAAGTGAGGGCGAATAGACGCAAGGGCGCGTCTCTCCAGCCCAATCCCGCGAATTTGCGTACCTACGCTACTCCTTATATAGTACCCGCCGCGCGGCGGGCTTTGCTTACCCATCATGGCCAAACAAAAAGACGAAACTCCCAAGCGCGTAAACATCGTGAACCGCCGCGCCAGCTACGAATACAGCTTCCTGGCCAAATACGACGCGGGCATGATGCTACAGGGCACCGAAATCAAAAGCATCCGGGAAGGCAACGTGAACATGCAGGACGGCTTCTGCACCTTCCACCCCGACGGCTCGCTGTGGGTACACAACCTGAGTATCTCGCAGTACACGCTGGGCACCTACAACAACCACGAGGTGAAGCGGGAGCGGAAGCTGCTGCTCAATAAGAAGGAGCTGCGCCAGCTGGCCAACAAAACCCAGGAGCAGGGCGTCACCATCGTGCCCATTCGCCTCTTCGTCAACGACCGGGGCTTCGCCAAGCTCGAAATTGCGCTGGCCAAGGGCAAAAAGCTCTTCGACAAGCGCGACGACATCAAGGCCAAAGACCAGAAGCGCGAAATGGACCGCGCCCGGGAATACTAGCGGCGAATGAGTGAAGTGGTGAATGAGTGAAGTGTCCACACACGCAGTTTTTGTCGCGCTTGTTTGGCGAGTTGCTATTTAAAGGGGAGCTTCGCACACGGCTTTCCAAAACAGAATCATACTTAGTTGGGCGAAGGACAAGAACGACAACTTCACTCATTCACTCATTCACTCATTCACCCTTGAACCACGGAATCTGCGCCCTGAGCGTCGTGCCGGTGCGCGCCGAGCCTTCGGATAAAGCCGAAATCGTTACCCAGCTGATCTTCGGCGACTGTTACACCGTGCTGCTCACCCAGGGCAACTGGCAGCAGATCCGGACCACGGCCGACCACTACGTGGGCTGGATGGACCCCAAGCAGCACCAGCCCGTGACCAGCGAGTACCTAGCCGCCTGGAGCGCCCAGGACCACCCCCGCAGCCTCGACGTGGTGCAGGTCGTCAGCAATGCCCAGACGCGCATTCCGGTGACGATTGGGGCCCGGCTGCCTTTTTTCGACGGCATGACCTTGCGGGTAGGGGAGGAAACCTACTTCTTCAACGGGGCCGCCACCAACCCCCAGAACGGCCACGGCCTGCAAGGGCCCACCGATAAGCGCCTGGCTTTGCTGCTCAAGGCCGGGCAGATCTTTCTGAAGGCCCCTTACCTCTGGGGCGGCCGCAGCCTGTTCGGCATCGACTGCTCGGGCCTGGTGCAGCAGCTCTACGGCCTGATCGGGGTGCAGCTCCCGCGCGACGCCCGCCAGCAGATTGACCACGGCCAGACGGTGCACTTCGTGTCGCAGACCCAGCCCGGCGACCTGGCTTTTTTCGACAACGCCGACGGCAACATCATCCACGTGGGCATCCTGCTCGACGACCAGCAGATTCTGCACGCCAGCGGCGAGGTCCGCATCGACCCGCTCGACCACAACGGCATCTTCAACCGCAAAACCCAGAAGTACACCCACAAGCTCCGCCTCATCAAACGCATCCTGGATTAAGGTGCGAATGTGGGGGAATGTGCTGATGTGCTAATTCCTAATGTGGGGAATGTGCTGATGTGGTGGAATGTGAGAAATGAAAAGACGTGTCATTGCGGGTAGCGCGCAACAATCTGTCCGCCGCGCAGTACGCCTGACCTTTACCCACCAAGCCCTTTTCCGTTGTAGCGGGAAAGGGCTTGCTCGTTTCGGGGGTGGCCCCTCCGCGGCCCCGGCGTGAGCCTTCCATGCCCGGCCGCGCCCCTCCCACGTGGTAGCCCGGGCTTCCTGCGCCCCGCCGCGCGCCTCCGGTACCCCGGCGCGAGCCTTTGAGGCCTTGGCGCGAGCGTCCGAAACCCCGGCGCGAGCGTCCGAAACGTCAGCGCGTGCATTTATTGGCCTTTGGAAGCAGCCCGGGGCATTCCTGAATGGGTGGGTTCGCCTCACAGTGGGCGGGCAGCGGCCCCGAAGCCAGCCGCCGCGGCCGACTGGTGCGCGGGCTGAATCCGGCTATATAGCGCCACGGGTTGGCCTCTTTTGCCGGAGGAAACTTAAGCTGGCAGGTATTGTTAATACGCTTAGAATCATCTAGCTTTCGCTGTATCAGATGATCTTTTCACCGAGCGTATGGACCAAAAAGTGCTAGTTCTCAATGGCGACTACACCGCCATTACGCTGTGCAGCGTGCAGAAGGCTTTCGTGCTACTCTTCCTCGACAAAGCCGAGATGATAGCCAAGTCGGACCACGGGGTGCTGCGGACCATTTCCTCTGCCTATCCCAAGCCCAGCATCATCCGGTTGCAGCGCTACGTGCGCGTGCCCTACAAAGGCATTGCCCTGAGCCGGCACAACATTATGAAGCGGGACCATTTCGAGTGCCAGTATTGCGGCTCGACCAAAAACCTGACCCTGGACCACGTGCTGCCCCGCTCCCGCGGCGGCGAGTCGTCGTGGACGAACCTGCTGACGGCCTGTGCCCGCTGCAACCACGCCAAGGGCCACCGCACGCCGCACGAGGCCGGCCTGACCATCCGGCAGACGCCCAAGAAGCCCACGCTGTCCGGTTTCCTCAGGCTCAGCGCCGGCACCATCGACCAAAACTGGCACGCGTATCTGACCAACTAACGCCGGGAGCAGCAGCTTCCGGCTTTTTTTTGCTCAATTACCAGCTGTTACGCAGGCATGGAAAGAGATTCGCTAAAAAAGCCGCCTGGCATCTAAGTGGCAGATAAGCAGCCGGAAAGCTGGAGTTCGGGGCAAGACGGGCGGTCCGGAATTGTACAAAATGCGGGGCTAACGCACCAATTGCGCAAGCACTGCTGTTAAGTACAATATCTTTGCGGCAGTCCACCCACCCCCGTTTCATGTCAGCAGTACCCAAGTTTGCGGCTTCCCGCTCTTTTCATACCGAGTTAAAAAACCGCATCAACGCCTACTTCGAGGAATCGGGGAAGGAGCAGACCGGCACCGCCAGCCTGTTCGTGAAGGCCATCGTGCTGACCGTGGCCTTCGTGGCGCTGTACGTGCACGTCGTGTTTTTTACGCCCTCGGCGCTGCTGGCCGTGCTGGAATGTGCCCTGATGGGGGCCGTAGGGTCGGCCATTGGCTTCAACGTGATGCACGACGGGGCCCACGGCTCGTTCAGCAAGTCGAAGTGGGTGAATCAGTTTGCGGCCTTTACCCTCAACGTGATGGGCGGCAACAGCTTTATGTGGAACATGAAGCACAACCTGATCCACCACATGTACACCAACGTGGACGGCTTCGACGACGACATTGACGCCCAGCCCTGGCTGCGCCTGAGCTCGACCCAGCCGCGCCACCGCTTCCACCGGTTTCAGCACCTCTACTTCTGGTTTTTCTACGCCCTGCTCTTCATTGCCTGGATTTTCTTCATGGACTACCAGAAGTATTTCAAGGGCAAGATCGGGGAGGTGCCGATTAAGAAAATGACGGCCACCGACCAGGGCGTGTTCTGGGGATTCAAGGCCCTGCACCTGCTGCTGTTTATGGCCCTGCCGATTTATCTGGTCGGCTTCTGGGCCTGGCTGGTGGGCTTCGTCGTGTTTGGCTGCGTGGCGGGCTTCTGCCTGAGCCTCGTGTTTCAGCTGGCCCACACCGTGGAGCACGCCGCCTTCCCGATGCCCCACGAAACGACCAACAAGCTGGAAGACGAGTGGGCCATCCACCAGATCAAAACCACGGCTAACTTCGCCACCGACAACAAGGTTATCAGTTGGCTGGTCGGGGGCCTGAACTTCCAGGTCGAGCACCACCTGTTCCCCAAGATTTCGCACGTGCACTACCCCGAAATCAGCAAGATCATCAAGCAGATGTGCCAGGAGTTTGGCGTGACTTATAACGAATACCCCAAGATGCGCTACGCCGTGGCTTCTCACGTGTCGTTTCTGCGCCAGATGGGCCGCGCCTAAGCTTCCCCGCCGGCTCGCCGGCGTAACGCGCCAAGGCCGGGTAGCAAACCAAACGCCCGGCTTTGTCGTTGATACTGTTGAACTTCCCAGTACGAGTAGAGTAGATATCCGCAAGGTGTGGACGTCAGAATAAGTGCCGGAGGCCGTGGCCTCGGCGCTGACCCCGGTTGCCCACCAGCCGGGGTTGCACAGCCCATTTCCTTGTTGATGTCCCTTCCCAAGTTTGCTCCTCCGCGTAACTTTTACGCCGAGTTACGAGCCCGTACCAACCAATATTTCGAAGACGCCGGCAAGGCCAGCACTGGCGGGTACCGCATCTTCAGCAAGGCCCTGCTGCTGACTTCCGCCTTCGTGCTGCTCTACGTGCACTTGGTGTTCTTCACGCCCGCCACGGCCCTGGCCCTGCTCGAATGCGTGCTGCTGGGCGGCGTTATTTCGGCCATCGGCTTCAACGTGATGCACGACGGGGCCCACGGCTCGTTCAGCAGCAACAAGTGGCTCAACCACTTCGCGGCCTTTACCCTCAACATTCTGGGGGGCAGCAGCTACATGTGGAACGCCAAGCACAACGTGGTGCACCACATGTACACCAACATCGAGGGCGCCGACGACGACATCGACATCCGGCCCTGGATGCGCATGAGCGTGGGCCAGCCCCGCCACAAGCTGCACCGGTTCCAGCACCTGTATTTCTGGTTTCTGTACTGCATGCTCTACATCTCCTGGATTTTCGTGATGGACTACCAGAAGTACTTCACCAAGAAAATCGGGGCCATGCCGCTCAAGAAGATGGATACCACCGACCACCTCATCTTCTGGGGCTTTAAGGTGCTGAACCTGTTCCTCTACATTGCCCTGCCGATTTATACCGTCGGTTTCCTGGGCTGGCTGGCGGGTTTTGCCGTCACGACCTGCTTTGCGGGCCTGGTGCTGAGCCTGGTGTTCCAGCTGGCGCACACCGTCGAGCACACGGCCTTCCCCGTGCCCCACGAAACGACCGGCAAAATGGAGGACGAGTGGGCCATTCACCAGATCAAGACCACCGCTAACTTCGCCACCAACAACCGCCTGATCAGCTGGCTGGTGGGCGGCCTGAACTTCCAGGTCGAGCACCATTTGTTTCCCAAGATTTCGCACGTGCATTACCCGGCCATCAGCAAGATCATTAAGCAGATGTGCGGTGAATACGGCGTGGAGTACATCGAGTACCCCAAGATGCGCTCCGCCGTGGCTTCCCACGTGTCGTTCCTGCGCCAGATGGGCCGCGCTGCCTAAGCGTTTGGTGTTACCCTGCTAATAAAAAAGGCCCGCTCAACGAGCGGGCCTTTTCTGTGATTATGCAATACGAATCAAGTAGCCTTAGAAGGCCGAAGCGGAAGAGGCCGTACCGGCGGCCGCCTGCACGCCGATAAAGTTCAGCAGGTCCTTGTTCAGTCGGTCTTTCTCCGTCACGAACAGGCCGTGCGGCGCGCCGTCGTACTCAATGTACTGGGCGTGCGGCACGTACTGCGTCATGCGCTGCCCGCTCACTTTGTGGGGCACCGTATCGTCGCTGGTACCGTGAATGACGAGCGTGGGGACTTTGATGCCCTGCAGATCCTGGCGGAAATCGGTGGCGGCAAAGGCGTACACGTCCTGCTCCGTGGCCCGGGGCGAGGCAATCTGGCACAGGGCCTGCATCCAGTCCAGCGTGGCCTGGCTCACGGGGTGGCTGATAACGCCCACGCCGTAGAACTTCTTGCCGAAGGTGGCCAGGAAGTCGAACCGGTCTTTGCGGATGCCTTCCACCATCTCATCGAACACCTTCTTGGGAGCCCCGTCGGGGTTGTCGTCGGTTTGCAGCAGGAAGGGCGTCACGGCCGATACGAAGGCTACGCGGCCCACCCGGGCCCCGCCGTGGCGGCTCATGTAGCGGGCTATTTCGCCGCCGCCCATCGAGAAGCCGACCAGCGTCACGTCCTGCAGATCCAACTCGTCGAGCACGGCTTTCAGGTCGTCGGCCAGCGTGTCGTAGTCGTGGCCTTCCCAGGTTTTGCTCGACTGGCCGAAGCCGCGGCGGGTGTAGGCAATAACGCGGTTGCCGTGCTTGGGCAGCTCGGCCAGCTGGTACTCCCACATTTCGTAGGAAGCGGGCCAGCCGTGAATCAAAACGACGGGGTTGCCCTGGCCCTGGTCGGTGTAGTGCAGTTTAACGTCGTGGCCATTGGCATCTTTGCCGGCGGTGATGTAACTCATGGGAATAGGGGTGTAGATGGTTGCAGAACACTGTTGGCGAATGTTTACTGCCCGCTTCCTCCCTGAGTTACGGCTAGGCTTGCGGCGTCAGGAAGCCCGAAACGGCTTTTACTCTATAAAGCCGAAAGCCCAGCCGTTGAACTCCAGCTACAGCCCGACGAAATATTATTTAGCCCTCTGTTGTTTTTACCCAGTTCCAACTAGCCCCACATTACGCCACCCACAGGCCACGCCGCTGAATAATTACCCAGCGGCCTTGTTGTTTTTGGGCAAGTAGCAGCGTGCCTTCCGCACAGTCCTCACCGCAGGCCAGGGAGTGCACAAAGCAAGCTTCGGTGAAGTCGCGGTTGAAAATAATCCGGGAAAGCCCAATTCCGACGAATGGCTGCGGCAAGTGGTCTGAACGCCGAACGGTTACCACCTGAAAACCCCGTTGTTTGATCAGGGCAACTACGATAGTCGGCAGAGCAACTGTTTCGGTCAGTGAGTCATTGTGGACTTTTAGCAGGTGTCTCTGCGCGGCTGGATCTGCTTTGCCAATTCCTATTGTGCGGTGGCGAGGCCAATGACTTTTCTTGCCGTAGAGCGAATCGGCGACGTACAGCGGTATGCCAACCGTATCAGTCACCTGAGCACCTGGCAGTGGCGGAAGCGGCATTCGATGAGCCGCAATGATTTCGTCAAACAGATCAACGAGCACCTGGGCCTCCTGCTGGCGGTAATAGGCTGGGTCAGGTCCGCTCGTATCCGGGGCCTTTTGGCAAGCGCCACTTAGCATAACCAATGCGCCAATCATCAGCCAGTTTTTCATGCCCGCAAAGTAGTGCTTTCCAAGTGCTTCGGTCTCTGGGAAACTTGCCTATCATTCCGTATCTTTGCCGCCCCGCCAGGGTGGCGGGGTCTGAGGCTGAGCTTCAGGAAGTTACTCATAACGCGGACCCGGATTTGATCCTAGGCCGGCCGTGTATAGTAGGATCAACCAGTATTATGGCAGTAGAAGTAGTAGACAACTTCGATTGGGACAACGTCGGAGCTTCGCAGTTCGGTGGTAACTATACCGCTGAGCAGCGCGCCGAGATGGAGCAGATGTACGGCGACACGCTGACGACTGTGCAGGAAGAAGAAGTGGTGAAAGGTACCGTAGTTGGTATCACCGACCGCGACGTTATCCTGAACATCGGCTTCAAGTCGGACGGCCTGGTGCCCCTGTCGGAATTCCGCGACCTGACCGACCTCAAAATCGGTGACCAGGTGGAGGTATTCATCGAAGACCAGGAAGATTCCAACGGTCAGCTGATCCTGAGCCGCAAGAAGGCCAAGATCAAGCAGGCCTGGAAGTCGATTTACGACGCGCTGGAGAATGACACCATTCTCGAGGGCGTGGTTAAGCGTCGGACCAAAGGTGGTCTGATCATGGATCTGGACGGCGTAGAGGCCTTCCTGCCCGGCTCGCAGATTGACGTGAAGCCCATCCGTGACTTCGACATTTATGTCGGCCGTCGTATGGAAGTGAAGGTTGTGAAAATCAACGCCGCTTTCGACAACGTAGTAGTATCGCACAAAGTCCTGATCGAGAAAGACCTCGAGAAGCAGCGCGAAGCTATCCTCAACAACCTGGAGAAAGGCCAGATCCTCGAAGGCGTTATCAAGAACATGACCAACTTCGGCGTGTTCATCGACCTGGGTGGTGTCGACGGTCTGCTGCACATCACGGACATCTCGTGGGGCCGCATCGCACATCCTTCGGAAGTGCTGCAGCTCGACCAGAAACTGAACGTGGTTGTTCTGGACTTCGACGAAGCCAAGAAGCGTATCTCGCTCGGCCTGAAGCAGCTGACTCCCCACCCATGGGATTCGCTGGTCGCCGAAATGGGCGTAGGCTCGAAGGTGAAAGGCCGCATCGTGAACGTAGCTGATTACGGCGCGTTCATGGAAATCATCCCCGGCGTGGAAGGTCTGATCCACGTGTCGGAGATGAGCTGGAGCCAGCACCTGCGCAACCCGCAGGACTTCATCAAGCAGGGCGACGTAGTAGAGGCTCAGATCCTGACCCTCGACCGCGACGACCGTAAGATGAGCCTGGGCATCAAGCAACTGACCGAAGATCCATGGACCCGCGCTGACTTCGGCACGAAGTACGCCGTAGGCACCAAGCACAACGGTCTGGTGCGCAACCTGACCAACTTCGGCCTGTTCGTAGAGCTGGAAGAAGGCGTAGACGGCCTGGTGCACGTGTCCGACCTGTCGTGGACCAAGAAGATCAAGCACCCCTCCGAAATGGTGAAGGTGGGCGACCGTCTGGACGTGCAGGTACTGGAGCTCGACGTAGCCAACCGTCGTCTGGCCCTGGGCCACAAGCAGCTGGAAGAAAACCCCTGGGATACGTTCCAGACGGTATTCACCCCCGGCTCGGTTCACAAGGCTACCATCACCGAGAAAAACGACCGGGGTGCCGTGCTCGAGCTGCCCTACGGCATCGAGGGCTTCGCTTACCCCAAGTCGCTGCAGAAAGAAGACGGCTCGCAGGCTGAGAACGGCGAACAGCTGGACTTCCGCGTAGTTGAATTCTCGAAGGACGACCGTCGGATCGTGCTGTCGCACACGGCTGCTTACAACCAGCAGGCTGAAGAGGAAAGCCGCGCTTCGAAATTCACCAAGAAGAAGCCCGCCGGCGGTGCCGGTGCTGCTGCTCAGGGTGAAGGCAAGCTCAGCGACCTGAAGAAGCCCGCCGCTGGCGAGAAGTCGACCCTGGGTGACCTGGATGCTCTGTCCGCCCTGCGCGACAAGATGATGGGCACCGAGCGTCAGGCTGGCGAGCAGAAGCTGCAGGCTACGGCCGAGTCGAAAGCTCCCAAGGCTGAGGCTACCGAGGCTCCTGCCGAAGGTGGTATCCTGGCGGCCGTGACCGGTGCTGCTTCGGCCGCTCTGGACAAGGTAACCGAGGTTGCCGGCGACGTAGTTGACACCGTGAAGCACGCCCTGTCGAACGACGAAGCTGACAAGAAAGACGAAGAGAAAGCCTAAGCTTGCTCGAAGTCGAGAATAGAAGAGGCCCCGGCGCAAGTCGGGGCCTTTTTTATGGCCTGCCTGCCAGGCTGCCTGAGGCGGCGGGGTAAGGGGGGCTTGCAGCGGCTGATTTCTAAGGTATTTCTTCTGCCAGAAAGCCAGCGGCTTAAGCCGAAAAGCAAGGAAAAACGCCCGTTTGATTTGGAAAAGGAAGAATATGCCGTAGCTTTGCAACCCAATCCACACCCGGTGACGTGACCGAGTGGCTAGGTAGAGGTCTGCAAAACCTCCTACAGCGGTTCGAATCCGCTCGTCACCTCTCTTTATTTTAGTTCCTGTTTTCAGTAGCTCTGTGCCCCGGTCGATTAGCCCCGACCGGGGTTTTTGCTTTTCCGGCCCACCGACATAGCGAACAATACATATTTTTTACCGGGGTTTTATTCGCCGCCGCTGCCGGTGATTATCTGAGCGTGAAATACTTTGGCATAAATGCGTAAAACCGCCCGCCGCGCAAGTTTCTTGAATCATTATCCCTACATTTCATTTCCGCGTACAAGCGCGCACGCACGTATTCCCTTTCCGCCTTTCACCTTATGAAAATTATTGATCTGCGCACCATGCGCGGCCCCAGCTACTGGTCAGTTAAACACCACAAGCTCATTGTGATGAAAGTTGACCTGGAAGACCAGGCCGATAAATGGTCGAACCACTTTCCCGCGCTGGCCGAGCAGCTGCCCAAGCTACTGCCCGAGCTGGGCCAGGCACCCGCCACGGAAACCGAGAAATCAGTGTACAAACACCCACCACTGACGGCCGACCAGCTGCTGGATGGGGAGCCCCTCGGGCACGTTATTCAGCACGTGGCGCTGGCCTTGCAGCGCATGGCCGGCATGCCCGTGTACTGGGGCAAGTCGTATCCGGCGCACCAGGCTGGCGTGGAGTTCGTGGTATTTGCCTACCAGGAAGAGCGGGCCGGCCGCGTGGCGGCCGAGTCGGCGGTGCAGCTGGTGGAGGATCTGAGCCAGAACCGGCCCGTCAACGTGAAGGCCATCGTGGACGAGCTGCACGAGATTCGGGAAGACGAGTTTGTGGGGCCTAGCACCTGGAGCATCGTGTCGGAGGCGGCCTCGCGCAACATTCCCTACATTCAGCTCAAGAACAGCAACATCATTCAGCTGGGCTACGGCGTCAACCAGAAGCGCATCTGGGCCACCACGACCAGCTACACCTCGCACGCCGGGGTGGAGGTGGCCGGCAATAAAAACCGCACCAAGGCCATGCTGAAGGATGCGGGCGTGCCGGTGCCCAAGGGTACCACCGTCTATTCGGAAGCCGGCCTGCGCGACGCCATCGACGAGCTGGGCTTTCCCATCGTGACCAAGCCCCTGGACGGCAACCACGGCAAGGGCGCGACCATCCGCATTATGAACTGGGATGATGCCGTGGAAGGCCTCAAAGCCGCGCAAGCGTACTCCCGGGCCGTTATCGTCGAGCAGTTCATTGAGGGCGACGATCACCGCCTGCTGGTCGTGAACGGCAAGCTCATTGCCGCCGCCCGGCGTACGCCGGCCGCCGTAACCGGCAACGGCACCAATACCATTCAGGAGCTCATCAACGAGGTCAACAAGGACCCGCGCCGTGGCATCGGCCACGAGAAAGTGCTGACCAGCATCAAGGCCGACCAGCACACGCTGGACATTCTGCGCGCCCACGATCTGACGCTGGACTCGGTGCTGCCGGAAGGCCAGCAGCTGTACCTGAAAAGCACCGCCAACATCAGCACCGGCGGCACGGCTACCGACGTCACCGACCTGGTGCATCCCTACAACGTGCTGCTGGCCCAGCGCGTGGCCGGCATCGTCGGCCTGGATATCTGCGGCATCGACGTGCTGACTTCCGACATTGCCATTCCCCTGAACGAGACGCGCGGGGCGGTAATTGAGGTAAACGCCGCGCCGGGCTTCCGGATGCACATTTCGCCCGCCGACGGTCTGCCCCGCAACGTGGCCGAGCCGGTGGTGGACATGCTGTTTCCGCCCGGCAGCAACGCCCGGATTCCGATTTTTGCCGTGACCGGCACCAACGGTAAAACCACGACCACCCAGCTGTTGTCGCACATTGTGGCCTCGAAGGGCTACAAGGTGGGTCATACCACGACCAGCGGCATCTACATTCAAGGCGTGCAGCTGCAGAGTGGCGACTGTACCGGGGGCCAAAGCGCCGAGTTTGTGCTGAAAG
Source organism: Hymenobacter aquaticus (assembly GCF_004765605.1). Taxonomy (NCBI): domain Bacteria; kingdom Pseudomonadati; phylum Bacteroidota; class Cytophagia; order Cytophagales; family Hymenobacteraceae; genus Hymenobacter; species Hymenobacter aquaticus. The sequence goes on from NZ_SRLC01000002.1 coordinate 1,555,886, forward strand.
ACCCCACGGTAAACTTTGCCGTGCTCGAAACGGCGCGGGGCGGCATGCTTCGCTCCGGCCTGGGCTTCCACACCTGCGACGTGGCGGTAGTAACCAACGTAGCAGCCGACCACCTGGGCATGCGCGACATCTATACGGTGGAGGAAATGGCCCAGGTGAAGGGCGTGCTGCCGCGGACGGTGCGCAAAAACGGCTGGGCCGTGCTCAACGCCGACGACGACCTGGTGTATGCCATGCGGGAGAAGCTGGAGTGCCGCGTGGCTTTGTTCAGCATGGACGAGCACAGCGCCCGGGTGCGGGAGCACGTCGGCAATGGCGGACTGGCCGCCGTGTACGAGGAAGGCTACATCACCATCTACAAGAACAGCTACAAGCTGCGCATCGACCGGGCCGCTGAGTTTCCGATTACGTTTGGGGGCCGGGCGACCTTCAACATCGAAAACTCGCTGGCGGCGGCCCTGGCCTGCTACTGCTACGGCTTCGACAAGGACGACATCAAGCTGGCGCTGCGCACGTTCGTGCCCTCGGCCACCAAGACGCCCGGCCGCATGAACGTCTACAAGTTTCCCAACTTCGAGGTCATCGTCGACTATGCCCACAATACCCACGGCATCGGTAAGTTCGCGGAGTTCCTGAACGCCACCGAAGCCACCCACAAAGTAGGTGTGGTATCGGGCCTGGGCGACCGGCGCGACGAGGACACGCTGAGCTTCTCGCGCATCGCCGGCCAGATCTTCGACGAGGTAATCCTGCGCCAAGACCGGGACCTGCGCGGCAAAACCAAGGAGGAGCTTAAGGACATCATGACCCGCGGCCTGCGCCTGGACAAGCAGGACTTGCCCATCACCTACATCGAAGACGAAATGGACGCCATTGACCACGTGCTCGAAACGGCCAAGCCCGGCTCGGTGGTGGTGCTCTTCACCGAGAACATCAAGGCCACGCTGAAAAAGCTGGACGAGTTTGAGGCCCGCAGCACGGTGGCCGCTTCGTAAAGCTGACTTTCGGCCAACAAAAAAGCCCCGCAGTACTGCGGGGCTTTTTTTGTGGCTATTCGAATTGGGAAGCAGGGGAGCCGTTCACCGAATCCGACTCAACCTTAACGTCCGTGGTCCTACTTCAGGGTGAACGTCGATTTGCCGATCATCACTCCGCCGGAGTACAGCTCCACGGTGTGCAGGCCGGTTTTGTAAGCGGCTCCCTTGGCGTACACGAACTGCACGGGCTGGCGGGTGTTGTCGAACACGATTTCCTGCTTGGCCGTGTAGAAAGCCTCCGCGCCGTCAATCATGAACGTGCCGCCGCCGGTGCTCAGGTTATACAGGGCCGCGCCGTCGGGCTCGATCAGGCGCATCATGATTTCCTTGGTTTCCTTCGGCGACACGTCGTTGCGGGCCAGGTTGAAGGTCACTTTTACCTTTTCCACGCGCTTGGCCCGGAACTCGTTGTCGTCGTCGTCCTTTTCCTTGTTGCGGGAGTTAATCACGCCGACGCGGATATTCTCGGCCTGCAGGCGCGAGGCAATGTTCACTTTCTCGGCCAGCTCCTGGTTGGAGCGCACTACCGTCGTGATGGTGTCGGTGAGCTTGTTCTGCCGCTCTTTCAGCGTGGTGGTTTCGGTGTAGAGGGCTTCGTTGTCGCTCTTGAGCTGGGCAATTTCCTCGTCCTTTTTGCGGAGCTGGTTTTCGAAGTTGGCAGCCCGCTGCTTGAAGCGGTTCTGCTCGGCAATCGAGAAGCTGCCGGCCTTGAAGGAGCGCAGCTTCAGCAAGTCAGCGTTGATGGCGGCAATTTTGGCTTCGAGCGAGTCGTTGGCCAGGCCCATGCCCTGCACTTCCTGGCTCTGGCGCTCGAAGTCGGCCTTCAGCGTTTCGTACTGCTTGATCTGCTCTTCCAGCTTCGAATCCTTCACTTTCAGGTCGGCCGTGAGCTGCTCATTCTGTTTACCCTTCTGCTGGTTCATGTAGAACAGCAAACCGTTAATGCCCAGCAGGACCAGGATAAGGGCCACAATCAGCAGGACACGGTTGTTGTTCTTGGGCTCGGTGCTTTGGTTTTGTTCCATTGCGGAGGGGGTTAAATGAAGCCCGGACTGTCCGGACGGTGGGTTACCTTTATGCACAAAAATAAAGGGATTGGCTACCCAGGCAAGTTTCGCGAATAAATACTACATCTGCATGCCATTGGATTCACCGCTCGACGCCGCGTACTGGAGTACGCGCTATACGCTGGGGCAAACCGGCTGGGATGCCGGCGCCATAACGCCGCCCCTGCGGGATTATTTTCAGCAGATGACCCTGCCGAAGACGGCCCGGATTCTGATTCCCGGGGCCGGGCGGGGGTATGAGGCTGAGTATCTGCATGCTGCCGGTTACCCCAACGTTTTCGTGGCCGACATTGCGCCCGAAGCCTTACGCGACTTGCAGCAGCGGGTTCCGGATTTCCCGGCGGCCCACCTGCTGGAACAGGATTTTTTCGCGCTGTCCACCGCGCCGCCCTACGATTTAATCGTGGAGCAAACCTTTTTCTGCGCCCTCGACCCCGCCCTGCGGCCCGCCTACGCCCGGCAGTGCGCCGCGCTGCTGCGGCCCGGCGGCACGCTCATGGGCCTGCTCTTCGATACCGAGTTCAGCCAGCCCGGCCCACCCTTCGGCGGCAGCCAGGCCGAATATGAATCGTACTTTGCGCCGTATTTCGACTTCGTGCAGTTTGAAACGGCCCCCAATTCCATTAAGCCCCGGCAGGGGCGGGAGTTGTTTATCTGCTTAACCAGGAAAGCCTAAGCTTGTGCGCCCGCCCCAAACCATGTTTGCCGCCGGCATTGCCCTGCTGGGAAAAGTGCTGAACGTCGTGCTGCTCGTGGTGTGCGGCGGGGCAGCGGGCTGGGCCGGGCGGCTGTTTCTGAGCCGGCGGGCGTTGCCCTACGACGCGGCCGGTCGGTACTACAACGCCCGCACCGGGGTGCTGTACGACCAGCAGATCGTCTGGGTCGCGCTGGGCCTGGCGCTGCTGTTTGGCCTGCTGACCGGGCTGCTGCTGGTGTCGGCCTACAAGCTCTACTTCCCTTCCAAGCGGCGCCCCGGCCGCTGATTTCTTCTACATTCTTCCGCTGCTTTACCTTTGCTTTCCATGATAGACTCCCTCGCCAACGTGCTGCCCCATTTTCGCAATACCAACTCCGGCCAGTTTTTCCTGATGGCCGGGCCCTGCGTCATTGAGGGCGAAGACATGGCCCTGCGCATCGCCGAAAAGGTGAAGCACATGACCGATAAGCTCCAGATTCCCTACATCTTCAAGGGTTCCTACCGCAAAGCCAACCGCTCCCGCCTCGATTCCTTCACCGGCATCGGCGACGAAACGGCCCTGCGCATCCTGCAGAAAGTCGGCCGCGAAATCGGGGTGCCGACCGTGACGGATATTCACGAGTCGGAGGAAGCTGCGCTGGCCGCCGAGTACGTGGACGTGCTCCAGATTCCGGCTTTTTTGTGCCGCCAGACCGATCTGCTGGTAGCCGCGGCCAAAACCGGCAAGGTGGTCAACGTGAAGAAGGGCCAGTTTCTGAGCGGCGAGTCGATGCAGTTTGCCGTGGATAAGATCCGGCAGTCGGGCAATGAGCACGTGATTCTCACCGACCGGGGCAACTCCTTCGGCTACTCCGACCTCGTAGTGGACTTCCGCAACCTGCCCGCCATGCGCAGCTTCGGCGTGCCGGTGGTGATGGACGTGACCCACTCCCTGCAGCGCCCCAACCAAAGCAGCGGCGTCACCGGCGGCCAGCCCGCCCTGATTGAAACCATTGCCAAAGCCGCCATTGCCGTGGGTGCCGACGGTCTGTTCATCGAAACCCACCCCACGCCCGCCACCGCCAAATCGGACGGGGCCAACATGCTGGCCCTGGATCAGTTGGAAGCCCTGCTCATCAAGCTCACCCGCGTGCGGGAAGCCGTGCGGTAGAGTTTAGTTGTCAGTTGTCAGTTGATATTTCGTTTTGCCTGACAACTGACAACGAACAACTGACAACTAAGACGATAGGTACTTAATTCGCTCCAGCAGCTTGTCTACCGCGTTGTTGAAGCGCAAAGTGAAGTGCTGCTTGGGCTGATTTTTCCGGAAAAAGACCAAGCCGATAAAGAACAGGTCGATGGTAAGGCTCACCTCCGGGTGAGCCTTTATCGTGTGCCAGGCCCGCTCCATTTCCGCCGACCAGTGAATGTCGTCCAGGATAAACAGGCTGCGCTCGGTGCGGTAGGGCAGGCACTGCTCGAAGTAGCGCACGGTGGGCTCGTAGCGGTGGTTGCCGTCGAAAAAGGCGAAGTCGAGGGGGGCAGGCAGGGCGGCCAGGGCCGGGGCCAGGGTGTCGTCGAGGTTGCCCTCCACCACGTCGATGTTGCGCAGTTGCAGCGTTTCGAAGGTTTGCCGGGCCACGGCGGCCGTTTGGGGGCAGCCTTCGAAAGTAAGAACCCGGGCCTGGGCGTTGGGCGCGGCCAGGTAGGCCGTAGTGAGGCCCAGGGAAGTACCCAGCTCCAGAATGGTGCGGGGCTGAAAATGATTGACCAGCCGGAACAGCAGCTGCGCGAAGGGCCGGGGCTTGGCGGCGGCGCGGGCAATGCTGCGGATGCTGCGCTGCCGGCCCGCCCCGGTGTGGGAGCCGGCCCCGAAGTCGCGCACGGTGAGTAGGGTATTGTCGTGCAGCAGGGCCGCGCGCCGCGCCTCGATGGGCTCGTAGGCAGCAAAGGCGCCGTCGTGGTTGATGACGTGGGTGTAGAGCCCAAAAACGAACGGGGAATGCAACCCATGTGCATTCCCCGAGCGGAGTAAAAATCGGATGTAACGGAAAGCCTGGAACAGCAAGAATCGGTGCTTAGTGCCTGGTATATAGTGCTTGGCAAGCTGGGAGTCACCGTTCGAGCCAGGCACCAGGCACCAGGCTCAAAGCACTAAAAATCTAGTTCAGGCGGTAGGGGACGACCAGGGTAAACTCCGGAATGTCGACGGCAAACTCCCGGCCATCCACGAGGCGCTCCATCTGGTAGGAGCCGCGCATCTTGCCCAGGCCCGACTTCAGGTTACAGCCCGACACGTACTGGTGCGAGTCGCCGGGCTCCAGCACGGGCTGCTGACCGACCACGCCTTCACCTTCCACTTCGCGCACTACGCCGTTGGCATCGTAGATGTACCAATGCCGGCGGAGTAGCTTTACGGTGTATTCGCTGCCGTTGAGAATATCAATCTTGTAGGCAAACACGTAATGCTCCTGGGCCGGGCTGGAATAGTCAGGCAAATAATTGGTCGTAACGCTAACGGTAACGCCCTGCGTAGTCGTCGTATTCATGGCTCCTGTGCGGTTCTGTGAAGGACTAACAACCGTGTCCGGAATTTGGTTTATCTACGCAGCGGCGGCCCCGAAGGACTGACCACACCGCAAAAAAACTTTCCCCTTATGTCCGTAAAGATAGAAGAAAGCTGGCGCAAGGTACTCGCCGCCGAGTTCGAAAAACCATATTTTCAGCATCTCATTACGTTTGTCCGCGGCGAATACGCCACGACCACCGTTTACCCGCCCGGCCCCGCCATTTTCCACGCTTTCGACGCCTGCCCGTTCGACCAGGTTAAGGTCGTGATTCTGGGCCAGGACCCCTACCACGGCAAGGGCCAGGCCAACGGGTTGTCCTTCTCCGTGGCCGACGGCGTACGCACGCCGCCCTCCCTGCAAAACATCTTCAAGGAGCTGCAGGATGATATTCCGACCTCGAGCCCGCCCGCCAACGGCAACCTGGACCGCTGGGCCCAGCAGGGCGTGCTGCTGCTCAACGCCACGCTCACCGTGCGGGCCAAGGAGCCCGGCTCCCACCAGAAAAAAGGCTGGGAGCAGTTCACCGACGCCGTCATTCAGCGCATCTCCGACGAAAAGGAGCACGTGGTCTTTATTCTCTGGGGTGCCTACGCCCAAAAGAAAGGCGAGGTCATCGACGAGAAAAAGCACCTGGTTATTCGCTCGGCCCACCCCTCGCCCTACGCCGCCGACCGGGGCTTCTTCGGTTCCCGGCCTTTCAGCAAAACCAACGCCTACCTCCAGCAGCACGGTGAAAAGCCCATCGAGTGGTAGCTGCCTATTCTGGATAAGCCATGCCTTCCTCCGCCATTCCGCTGCTGTCCGGCCAGGTATACCACCAGCTCTACTTTCAGGGGGAAGGCCGCTCATTGAACCCGCTACCGAGTGGAAGCAGTACCATCGAGCACTTCGAGATTCATCGGCGCGACGACTTCCGCTACAAGTGCAAGGATACCATTGCGGCCAACCGCATTGATTTCTACCTGGTGTTCATCGTCACCGGTGGGGAAGGCGTGCACACGTTTGGGGCAGAGGAGCACTACGTGCGCGAAAATATGCTGTGCTTTATCGGTCCCCATACCATTACCAGCTGGCAAACCACCGTGCCCGACCACCAGGGCTACTTCTGCGCTTTCTCGGAGGACTTCTTCAACGTGGACCGCACCGACAAAAGCCTGCTGCGCAGCCTGCCGTTTTTCCGGGTGGCGGGCGGGGCCAGCGTGCTGCCGCTGCGGCCCGAACAAACGCGCTACTTTCTGGAGCTGATGCAGCACATGGAAGCCGATTATCTGGCCCATTCGCCCGCCCGGGCCCCGCTGTTGCGCACTCAGCTACAGCTGCTGCTGCAACGGGCCTACGCCCTGTACCGCGAAACCAACCCCCAGGCCGAGCAAATGCACTCGGCCGGCGTGCAGCTCACCAACGCTTTCCTGGCGTTGCTCGATGCCGACATGGCCGGCCTGCGCCGGGGCCGGCCGTTGCGCCAGACCACCGTGCGCGAGTATGCCGAGCGCCTGCACGTGAGCCAGAACCACCTCAACGACGTGGTGCGGGCCCACACGGGCCGCTCGGCCGGCACGGTGCTCCACGACCTGCTGGCCAAAACGGCGGCTATGTATCTGGTCAGCTCGGCGCTGCCCGTGGGCGAGGTGGCCCGGCTGCTGGGTTTTGCCAGCGCGGCCTACTTTACGCGCTTCTACCGGCGCCACACCGGCCAGACGCCTTCCCAAACCCGGCGCGGCGGCCCGAAAACCGTGGAAAGTGCAACTACTTCCGTAGAAACGGCCGCGCACTAAAGGGCGGGTTCGTGGTTGTATGGATGGCTGCCGCAAGCCGCGGCCCATCCTTCACTTTACGCTACCCGTCATGGATCTGCAGCTCACCAACAAAACCGTTCTGATTACCGCCTCTACCGGCGGCATTGGCCTGGAAATGGCCCGCGCCTTTGCCCGCGAAGGGGCCCGCGTTATCGTCAATGGCCGCACTGAGGCCAGCGTGGCGCAGGCCATAGCCCAGCTGCAGCAGGAAATGCCCGAGGCCGCGCTGCTGCCGCTGGCCGCCGACAATGGCACTCTGGAAGGCACCGCCCGCACCACCGAGCTGTACCCCGAAGTCGACGTGCTGGTCAATAACCTGGGCATCTACGAGGCGACGGAGTTTTTCGACACCACCGACGCGGCCTGGCAGCAGCTGTTTGAGGTCAACATTATGAGCGGGGTGCGCCTGAGCCGGCACTATCTGCGCGGCATGCTGGCCCGCGGCACCGGGCGGGTGCTGTTTATCAGCAGCGAGTCGGCGCTGAACCCGGCCCCGGAAATGGCCCACTATAGCGCTACCAAGATGATGCAGCTTTCAATTTCGCGCAGCCTGGCCGAAATGACGAAGGGCACGGGCGTCACGGTAAATTCCCTGCTGCCGGGCTCGACCCACACGCCGGGCGTGGAGGAGTTTATCAAGCAGGTGTTTCCCGACGAGGCCGACTACCCGGCCGCTGAGCGGCGCTTCATGGCCGAAAACCGGCCCACGTCCCTCATCGGCCGCCTGATTCAGCCCCGGGAAATTGCCGACTTTGCCGTGTTTGTGGCCAGCCCGCTGGCCGGGGCCATCAACGGCGCCAGCCTGCGCGTCGACGGCGGGCTGGTGCGCAGCGCCGTCTGAGCCATCCGCAACCGGCCACGTGGGTTAAACGACAACGCCCAGACTCCGTGCGGGGTCTGGGCGTTGTCGTTTGCCGGAAGGCAGCCAGCTTAGTCGATGAAGTTGAACAGGCGGCTCCAGCGGATCTTGTGGAAGAAGTCGGCGTAGGGGTCGACCGACATCCAGATCAGCACGGCCTTGCCCACGACGTGGTCGGCGGGCACGAAGCCCCAGTAGCGCGAGTCCAGGGAGTCGTGGCGGTTGTCGCCCATCATAAAGTAGTAGTCCTGCTTGAACGTGTAGCTGGTCAGGGGCTTGCCGTTTTGCAGCAGCACGCCGTTTTGCATCGTCACGCCCTCATTGTGCTCGTAGCGCATGATGATTTTCTGGTAGATGGGCGTGTTTTCGGGCGTAATCTGCACCGTCTGGCCTTCCTTGGGCAGCTGCAACGGGCCGTAGTTGTCCTTGTTCCAGTTTTTGGCAATGCCGGTGATGGAAGGCGTGCTATGCGGGTAGTCGGGGTTGTTGGGGAAGACGTCGGCTTCGCCCTGGCCGGCGGGAGCTTTGTCCTGCACGACGCCTTTGATAAAGGACTGCTGCTTGAAATAGTCGGCGGTTTGGGGCGTGGCATCCACGATGTAGGCCGGGCCCATTTCGCCCAGCATCTGGGGCTGGGGCACGCCGGTGGGGTTGTTGAAATCCGAAATGCCCTGGTCCTGGAACACCTTGGCGCGCACCGGCTCGTTCACCTGCAGGAAGTAGCGGTTCTGGCTCTGGGGCGGGTTGGCGGCGGGTTTGCCGTTCACGTACACCTGCGTGTCCTTTATTTCCAGCACGTCGCCGGCCACGGCCACGCAGCGCTTGATGTAGTTGGTGCGCAGGTCGGCGGGGTGCTGGCTTTCGAAGGGCACGTTGAACACCACCACGTCGTTGCGCTTCACTTCCGAGAAGCCGGGCAGGCGGTAGGAGGGCAGCTGAATGGCGTCGGAGTAGCTTTTCAGGCTGGAGCCCCACAGCGTCTGGTGCGTCAGGGGTACTTGCAGGGGCGTCTGGGGCGTGCGGGGGCCGTAGTGCAGCTTGCTCACAAACAGGTAGTCGCCCACCAGCAGGGAGTGCTCCATCGAGGGCGTCGGGATGGTGTAGGCTTCGAACGTGGCCCAGCGAATCAGCGTGGCGGCCACGACGGCAAACAGGATGGCATCACCCCACTCCCGGAAAAAGCCCTTGGGCTTCTTGACGGGAGTCGTAGAAGGGTTAGCGGCGGCGGTATTGGCAGCGGCGAGGCGCTCTTCCCAGGATTGAACGGCCATAAGTCGGCAAGAATGAAGGCAAAGGGCAACCCGTGCGGGCTGCCGTTGAAGGCGGTAATATCCGAATAATTACGCGGGAACGATATAGTTTTCCAACGTCGGGCGGCCCGGGCGTATTACAATCCGAGCAGATCTTTCATTCCAAATACGCCCCGGTGGCTGGGCAGCCACTCGGCCGCCAGCAGGGCGCCCAGCACGAACCCGTCGCGGGAGTGGGCCTCGTGCTTGAGCTCAATCTGGTCGACGGCCGAGGAGTAGGTCACGATGTGGGTACCGACGACCTGGCCCGTGCGCTCGGAAAGGATAGCTAGCTCGTTGGCTTCCGTCGTGGGCTCGTTGCGCCAGGTGGTCTTGCCGGGGAAGTTGCGCAGAATGCCTTCCGCCGCCGTCAGGGCCGTGCCGCTGGGCTGGTCGACCTTCTGGGTATGGTGAATTTCGCGCACCTGCACGTCGTAGCCGCCGAACTGGTGCATTTTGGCAGCGATGTACTCGTTGAAGTGAAAGAAGAGGTTCACGCCCACGCTGTAGTTGGAGGCGTAGAACAGGGCCCCGTTTTTTTGCTGGCACAGGGCCTGGGCCTCGGCAAAGTGGTGGAGCCAGCCCGTGGAGCCGCACACCACCGGAATGCCCTGTTGCAGGCAGGCCATGACGTTGGCGAAAGCCGCGTCGGGGTGGGTAAATTCAATGGCCGCGTCCACGGTGGTGGAGTCGAAGTCGGCAATGCGGACTTCGGGGCGGGAGGGGTCGACGATACCCGCAATCTGGTGGCCTCGGGCCACCGCTTGGGCTTCGATGGCCTGGCCCATTTTGCCGTAGCCAATCAGGAGCAGCTTCATTCAGTAGGGCGCCTGGGGCGCGAATTATTCAGGGTAAGAGTAAACGTGAGGCCCGGCGTAAGAGCCGCCGTGGGCACCCACAGCAGGGAGGGCTGCCAGTGCAGGCCCAGGTCGTCGCTGATGTCGAAGTCCTTGAGGTGGGCATCGACCACCGCGTCCAGAATGGTGAGGGTGTAGGCCAGGGCGGCGTAGGCAATGAAGGCGTCGCGCTGCGTGCGGTACGCCGTAAGGCCCCGGTAGGCGTAGGCGCTGTCCCGTATCTGCGCGGCGTTTGGCCCCGATGGTAGTCGGCCGGCGCGAAAGTCGTAGTAGGCAGTGCGGTACTCTTTGTAGAGCTTCTGGTAGAAAATCTCGCCGTAGAGTGTGCCGCCAATGGCGCCGTACACCAAGGGTAGCTTCCAGTACTTGCGGTTGTAGATCTGGCCGGCGCCGGGCAGGATGGCCGCCAGAATCCCGGCTTTCTTGGGCCGGGTCATCGTGAAGCCGAACAGCTTTTCGGTGCGCCGGGACGCCTGCGTGACGGCCGGGGTGCTGACTACCGCAGAATCGGGGCCGGCCGTGACGGTTTGGGCCTGGGCCGGTTCTGCCAGCGGCAGGAGCAGGGCCAGCAGCGCCAGGGCAGCCAGTCGATTCGGAGGCGTAGTCATAACGAAGGTTAGGCCGGTTGCAGAATGTGCAGAATACGCTGCATGTCTTCTACCGAGTCGAACGCAATTTTGATTTCGCCATTGCCCTGCGGCCCTGGCTTTACCAACACTTTGCTGCCAAACCGGTCGGAGAGGAACCGCTCGGTGCGGCGCAGCTCGGCCACCGGAATGTGGATCTGGGTGTCTTGCACGGCCTGGGCCGAGGGGGCGTCGGCTTTGCGCGGGGCCACCAGGCCGGCGCGCACCAGCTGCTCCACCTTGCGCACCGACAGCTCCTCGGCCACGATGCGGTGAAACAAGGCCAGCTGCTGCTCGGCGTCGTCGATGTTAATCAGGGCGCGGGCGTGGCCCATGCTGATGACCGTGTCGCGCAGGCCGATCTGAATGTCGGGCGGCAGCTTGAGCAGGCGCAGGTAGTTGGTCACGGTCGAGCGGTTTTTGCCCACCCGGTCGCCCAGCTCTTCCTGCTTCAGGTTACACTCGCTCACCAGCCGCTGATAGCTCAGGGCAATTTCAATGGCGTTGAGGTTTTCGCGCTGAATGTTCTCGATCAGGGCCATTTCCAGCATCTGCTGGTCGTCGGCCTTGCGGATGTAGGCCGGAATCGAGTCGAGGCCGGCCAGCTTGGAGGCTTGCAGGCGCCGCTCGCCCGAAATGAGCTGGTAGGCGTTGGTGCCGGTCTGGCGCACCGTGACGGGCTGGATGATGCCCTGAATCTTGATGGACTCGGCCAGCTCCTGCAGGGCTTCCTGGTCGAAGTGGGTGCGGGGCTGGTAGGGGTTGGCCTCAATCTGCCCGACGGGGATGAAGCCGACGGAGTTCATGGGGTGGGGCACCAGGCCGACCCGGTCGCTTTTCTTCTCGTAGCTGCCTTCGATCAGGGCGTTCAGGCCGCGGCCGAGGCCACCGATTTTGCGTTTGGCTGCTGCGGGAGCGGCCGCCGAAGCATTTTTCTCTTCGTTCTTCTCTGACATACCTACATTCCGTTTCCACCCAGTGCCAGGGGAAAGCAGGAGTCAAAAATACACAAAGCCGGGGGAAGCCGGGGAAAAAATGTTCCACGGGCCCGAAATAATCGTGGAACATTGGCTTGGTCGGTTGGCTTTCAGGGATTTGTCGTGGTAACCGTCCCTTGCCGCCGCAAGCCACTGCGCAACGGTGGCAACGGCCCGTGACCAGGTGTCAATGAGTTGTGACGAGGTGTCAATGGCCTCTTACGAGGCGTCAACGAGCTGTGACGAGGTGTCAATGGCCTGTGAAGGTGTGTCAACGAGCCGTGACGAGGCGTCAATGGCCTGTGAAGGTGTGTCAACGAGCCGTGACGGGGTGTCAATGGCCTGTGACCAGGTGGCAATGGCCTGTGACGGGGCGTCAATAGCCTCTTACCAGGTGTCAACGAGCTGTGACGGAGCGTTGATGGCTATTCATTATCAGGTGCGGGGGATTCGTAGCGGCGCTGCTCAGGAGAAAATACTCGCCGGCGCGGACGCCTCGCGAAGTGGCACTTCGCGGTACTGACGCCCGAGCGAGGCCGGTCTTTCGGCCTTACTTGTCCGTAGCCTGAGCGGCAGTTGGCTGATTTTCGAGGCTGAAATTCTCGAAGGCCACGGTAGCCGAGGCCGGGCCTTTGGCCAGGATGCCGGCCCGCACGCCCCGGTCCCAGGGCGGCAGGTAAGCGCCGTTGATGGGGGCGGTGAGGCCGGGCAGGTGTTGCCAGGTGCGGCCGTTGTCCGGGCTCCAGGAGAAGCGGAATAGGCTGCCATTCTGGGCTTGCAGGCGCAGGGTGAGAGCGGCGGCGGCGGGCAATTTTACTTCGCCGAGGGTTTTTTGCCTGCCCTTTTCGAGTTGCCAGAGCTGGAGCTTGCCGTTGCCGACGGTCAGGGCCAGGGTGTTTTCCGGGTCGCCGTGGGCGGCAATGCCGGCTATAGTGCCGGCGGGCAGCTTGGCGGGGCTGAGCAGGGTGGTGGTGGCGGTGTAGTCGGCGGTGGTGGTGTGCTGGCCCAGCACGGCCCCGCTGTGCTGCGGCTGGGCCGTGAGCAGCAGCTTGCCACCCCGGAGCGCCACGGTGGGCCGCTCCTGCACCGGCCACTGCCAGGAGGGCAGCAGGGTGGGCTGGTCGAACTCGTCGGTGAGGTTGCGGGGCGCTACGTTGGCTTGCCGGGGAGGCACCGGGTTACTGTTTTTGAAAGCGGGCCAGCCGTCGGGCGTCCAGCTAAACTCGCTGATGACGCCCTGCCGGCCCACAAACTCGAAGCTGCGCGTGTCGTAGGCGTGGTGCAGCATGTACCAGCGCTGGCCGCGGGTGAAGACGGTGCCGTGGCCGGGGCAGGCCCACTGCTCGTTTTTGGTCAGGATGGGGTTCTGCTCGTACTTCTCCCAGGGGCCGAGCAGGCTTTTGGAACGGGCCACCCCGATGCCGTAGGTGCAGCCGTGGCCGCAGCAGCCGTTGCCGGCATAAAAGGCGTAGAAATACGCGTCGCGCTTCACCATGCAGACGCCCTCCACCAGGTTGCCTTCCCAGGGAGCAGTGTTGCGAAACAGCTCTTTTTTCTCGCCCACCAAGGCCGTATGCTCCTCGTTCAGGCGCTGAGCCCAGATGGGCGTGGGCTGCTGCACGCTGTTGCCGTCCTCCTTCCAGATCAGGTAGAGCTGCCCGTTTTCGTCGCGCATCGGAAACCCGTCGATGGAGCCGTCGGGCTGGGCCACCAGCGGGCCGTGGTCGGTGTAGGGGCCCTCGGGCCGGTCGGCGCTGGCAATGCCCACGGCCAGGTTGCCGTCCTTTTGGTGGGCCGTATAATAGATGTAGGTCTTGTTGCCTTCCTGGCTGATTTCCGGGGCCCAGAAGTAGTAGTCGGCCCAGGTCGGCAGCTCCTGGGGAAACACGTGGCCCACCAGCTGCCAGTCGGTCAGGTTCGTGGAGTGCAGCAGCGGAAACGCCGGCCCCCAGTTCGACGACGTGGCCGTGGCCCAGTACGTGTCGCCGACCTTGGTAATGGACGGGTCGGGAAAGTCGCCCGGCAGCACCGGATTGACGACGGACAGCGCCGGCAGCTCGGCTCCGGCCCCGGTTTGGGCGGTAGCCGCCGGGGGCGTGCCGCCGCTGGTAGTGGCCCGCTGGCAGGCACCGAGCAGCAGGCTCAGGGCCAGCAGCAGGGCGGGCGAAGTCTTGGGAAGGTAAAGCATGAACGGAAGGAGCAGTCAGGTAAAAGAGCGGGAGAGCAGAAAAGCCGGGGCCTATTCCCCGGCCGGCTTGGGCAGGGCGGTGCCCGTGGCGACGGGCGGGCCGAAGTTGGGCGTGCCGTCGGCGTTCCAGGTGAATTTCTGCATGCGCGGGCTCCGGTTGTCGCCGCAGCCCTGGCCGGGTTGGGGGTTGGCGTGGTAGAGAATCCAGTCCTCGGTGCCGTCCTTGCTTTGGAAAAAGCTGTTGTGGCCGGGTCCGAAGGCCCGCCCCGCCGGATTTTTTACGAAAACCGGCGTCGCCGTTTTCGTCCAGGCAGTGGGCTTCAGCGGGTCGGCGGTGGCGGCGGCCGTGAGCATACCCAGGGCGTAGTCGTCGGTGCTGCAGTGGCTGGCCGAGTAGATGATGAAGGTTTTGTCGGCGTGCCGGAGCACTTCCGGGCCTTCGTTCACGGCCGGGCTGCCGATCTGCTCCCAGCTGTACTCGGGGTGGGAAAGCTCGACGCGGGGAGCAACCAGGGTCCAGGGGTTGCTCATTTCGGCAATGTAGAGGCGCTGCACCGGGCTGCTGGCCACCTCGTGCCCCGACCAGAGCAGGTAGCGTTTGCCGTTCTGCTCCAGCACCGTGCCGTCGATGGCCCACAGGTCCTGGCCGGGCACGGCAATGCGGCCTTTATCGACCCAGGTGCCGGTGGTGGGGTCGGCGCTGGCGTTTTCCAGCACGTTGATGCGGTGCCCGTCGCAGCAGAGCGGGTCGGCCGAGTAGTAGATGTACCACTTGCCGTCGAAGAAGTGCAGCTCCGGGGCCCAGATGTCGCGCTGGTTGGGGCCCGGCGTCCAGACTACGGTGCTGACGGCCGAGCCCAGCTCCGACATCTTCGCCGTTTTGCGAATCACCAGGTTGTTGCCCGTCGTGTGCATGTAGTAGTACACGTCGCCGCGGCGGATAACCCAGGGGTCGGGCCCGGCCGGGAGCAGCGGGTTGGTGAAGGTGGTCGTCGTGGAGGGCGGCGTGACGGGCGCCACGGAAACGGCGGCCTTCTGGCAGGCCAGCGTGAGGGCCAGCAAAGTCAGAGGAAGCAGACGGCGGAAAAAGGTGGGCATACGGGTGGAGGTGAGAAGGGAAAAAATCAGGAGGGCGGCCAGCGCTCCTGCGTGAAACGGGGTGGCGGCCGCGCGGCCTTAGTGCAAGACAGCAAACGAAAGGGCCGCTCCGGCGCGGGGCCGGGGCGGCTCTTTCGTTTGCTTCGTCAGCACGGGGCTACCACTGCGGGTTCTGCTGGAGGCGGTTCAGGTCGACTTCGCTTTGCAGCAGCGGCAGCAGGCGCGACTTGCCGACCACGAAGTTGCCGAAGTCCGGGTCGCGGGCCTTGAGCAGGTTCACGGAGGCCGCATCGGCGAGCAGGCCCCAGCGTTGCAGATCAAACCAGCGCACCCCTTCGCCCGTGAGCTCCGTCACCCGCTCGTGCATCAGCTGGGTGCGCAGCGCTTCCTTGGTCAGAGTAGTGGGCAAGGGCGCCAGGCCGGCCCGCTGCCGCACCTGGTTAACCAGCGGAATGGCCGCGCCGGGGTTGCCCTGCTCGTTGATGGCCTCGGCCTGTAGCAGCAGCACGTCGGCGTAGCGCATCACCCGCTGGTTGATGGGCGAGTCGAAATCCTCGAACGCGCGGTAGTAGTCGGTCTGGTACTTGCGCCAGTACACGCGGGAGCGGTTGCGGGCGTCTTTGCCGTAGCGGGTCAGAAAGCCTACGCCGTACACAAGGGTATCAGCATCGGATGGCAGGGCCGAGGGAAACTGGGTTTGGTCGCGGCGGTTGTAGAACACGGTAGCGGCCAGGCGCGGGTCGCGCTGCCCGGTGGCCGTGGGCTCCTGCAAAAACTCGCGCACCACCCAGGGCCTCACCTCGCCGTCGTTGAAGCCGAAGCCGGGCACGCCCCAGAACTGGGAGCGTTGCCCGCCCTGCGAGGAGGTGGCGTCGGGGCCGCCGCCGGCGTCGTTGCCCCCTTTTTTCTCGTCGGAGAACTGCACCTCGAAAATGGATTCCTGGTTGTTTTCCGTCGTGTGGCGGAAGTTGTCGGTGTAGTTAGCCACCAGCCGGTACGTGCCCGAGCTGATTACCTGCGCGAACTGAACCTGGGCCTCGGCCCAGCGCTTGTTTTGCATGTAGGCCTTGCCCAGCAGGGTCGTGGCCGCGCCCTTGGTGGCCCGGCCCACGTCGGTGCCGGTGTAGGTAGCCGGCAAATCGGCCTGGGCGACCTGCAAATCGGCAATTACCTGGGCCCACACCTGGGCTTCGTTGCCCTGCGCGGGCACGGTGTTCAGGTCGGTCGGCACGCCCAGGGCCAGGGGCACGTTGCCGTAGAGCGACACCAGGTTATAGTAGCTCAGCGCGCGCAGAAAGCGGGCTTCGGCCAGCACCCGGCGTTGCAGGATCGGGTCCATGCCCTGAATGCCGGGCACTTTGTCCAGCACCTGATTGCAGCGGTAAATGGTGCGGTAATGGTCGCGCCAGATGTTGTTCGACACCTCAAAGTTGTAGTTCGGGTGCAGGAAGCGGGTGAAGTCGGCCAGCTCGCCCCAGGGGCTCTGGCTGAAGCCGGTGTCGTCGCGCAGGTCGAAGGCAAAGTTGAGCCAGCGCCGGTACATGCCCAGCCCCTGCAAGCCCGCGTAGCAGGCCGTGGCCGCCTTCACGGCATCGTCGCTGGTTTTCCACGACGTTTCGACGGTGGGCAGATTGGGGTTGGCCTGGTCGAGGAGGTCTTTCTCACAGGCTGTTGCGCCCAAGAGCAGCAAACCAGCCAGTACCAAGCGGGTCAGAAACATAGATTTCATAGGGAGGAGCCTGAAGTTCAGAGAGAAAATGCGTTAGAAACCGGCCTGAATGCCCAGCGTGAAGGAGCGCAGGTTAGGGTAGGAGCCGTCGTCGACGCCGCGGGCCAGGTTGTTGCCCAGGGTATTGAAGGTGCCGCTGCCGATGGTTTCGGGGTCGTAGCCGCTGTAGTCCGTGATGGTAA
The DNA here is from genome assembly GCF_004765605.1 of Hymenobacter aquaticus. NCBI lineage: Bacteria > Pseudomonadati > Bacteroidota > Cytophagia > Cytophagales > Hymenobacteraceae > Hymenobacter > Hymenobacter aquaticus. The sequence continues at coordinate 1,572,837 of NZ_SRLC01000002.1, forward strand.
ACAGGTTCTGGCCCGTGGCGAAGACGCGCAGCGAGGCCATGTACTTGGTGCGCTCCAGCAGGGGCTTGGGCACCGTAAAGCCGATCTGCAGGTTTTTCAGGCGAGCATAGGAGCCATCTTCCAGCCAGCGGGTGGTGTTGAACCGGTCGTTGTAGCCGGGCGCGTCGCCGGCGTTGCCGCCCGAGCGCAGGGCCCGGGGCGTGGTGTTCGAGGGGTTGGTCGGCGTCCAGGGGCTGAAGTCAGCCAGGTAGTTGGTGTTGTTGCTAGTTTGCTCGTACCAGGTTTTGGCCACGTTGAACACGTCGTTGCCCTGCACGCCCTGCACGAAGGCCGTCAGGTCGAAGGCGCCGTAGCCCAGCGTGAGGTTGAGCCCGTACTGAAACTTGGGAAACACCCGGCCCACGTGCGCCCGGTCTTTGTCGGGCGTGATGAGGCCGTCGCCGTTCAGGTCTTTGTAGCGCACGTCGCCGGGTTTCAGCCCGGCCGGAATGCCCTGGTCGCCGGTCTGGTAGATGCCATCAAACTGATAGAGGTAGAACGAGCCGATTTCGTGGCCGACCTCGGTGCGGGTAATTTCCTGGGGGCCGCCGTTGAAGAAGTTGGGAGCCCCCGTCGACTCGCCCGCCGCCGTGCCCAGGTCCAGCACCGTGTTTTTCAGGGTCGTCAGGTTGGCCGTGGCCCCGTAGCGGAACGGGTGGCGCGTGTCGGTATAGCCCAGCACAAACTCCAGGCCCTTGTTTTCCAGCTTGCCCAGGTTGCGGAACGGGTTGGGGCCGGCGTTACCGAAAGTCAGGGGCAAGTCCGGGTTGATCAGCGCGTTGTAGGTTTTGGAAACGTAGTAGTCGGCGGCCAGGGTCAGGCGGTTTTCCAGGAAGCCCGCGTCGAAGCCCACGTTGGTGGTGCGGCGGTCTTCCCACTTGATGCCCGTGCTGGAGTAAGCCGTCTGAATAGCCCCGTTCTGAATGCTCCCGCCCAGCACGTAGTTGGCGTTGGGGTTGATGAAGCCCTGCGACAGATAGGAGCCCCCGTACGCGCCGTTGAGCACGTCGTTGCCGAGGCGGCCGTAGGAGGCGCGCAGCTTCAAATCCGAGACGACGCCCACGTTCTCGAAGAAGGCTTCCCGCGAAATCCGCCAGCCCACGGAGGCCGCGCCAAAGTTGCCCCAGCGGTTGGCCGGGTCCACGCGCGAGGAGCCGTCGCGGCGGAAAGCGGCCGTCACGAGGTAGCGCTGGTTGTAGTCGTAGCTCAGTTGCGCGAAGTAGGAGCGCTTCGACCAGACGAAGGAGGAGCCAATGGCCTGGGGCGTCTGGCTGCCCGCGTCCAGGGCCCAGTAGTAGGTGGGGCCGCGCCCGTATTCAAAGTTGACGCCCCGCGTAAATTCCTGCTCGAAGCGTTGCTGGCTGTAGCCGGCCACCGCCGTCAGGTTGTGGTCGCCCAGACTCTTATCAAACGTGAGGGTGTGCTCGGCCATGCCAAACAGCTCGTTGCCCTGATTTTCGGCGTACGAGGAAGGCGTCGTCGGGTCGTTGAGGCGCCACACGCCGAACTGGCGCTTCTCCCGGTCGTGGAAGCCGTGGTATTCGGTGGCCAGGTTGAGGCGGTAGCGCAGAAAGTCGAACAGCGACACTTCCGCGTACACGTTGCCCTGCAGGCGGTTTGAGACGCCCGTGTTGTTGAACAGCTCCTGGAGCGCAATGGGGTTGGTGGCAAAGGTGCTGGCGTTGGCGTTGCCAATGCCGTAGCCGCCGGGCACGCCGGAGTCGAACACGCGGGTGACGGGCAGCAGCTGGGGCAGGTTGATGAAGGGGGAGCCCGTGAGCGGGGCGTAGTTTAGCCGCGTCTGGTTGGTGCGCGTGAGCAGCATATTTTCCCCAATCCGGAATCGGCCCCGGTTGAAGCCCGTGTTCACCCGGAAGCTGTAGCGGTCAAATTTCGGCCCCACGACCGTGCCGCTCTGCCGGAAGTAGCCGCCCGTCACGTTGTAGTTGGAGTTCTCCGCTCCGCCCGAAAATCCGAGGTTGTAATCCTGCACGGAGCCTTGCCGGAAAAATTCGTCCTGCCAGTCGGTGTCGATGCCGGCCGGCAGATTGGCGGCAAACGGCTGGCGCGGCTGGCCGGTGTTGTCGTAGGCCTGGTTGTTGATGGCCGCCCACTGCTGGGCGTTGGCCAGATCCAGCCGCCGGATAATGTTCTGCACCCCGCCGTTGGCACTGAAGCTGACCGACGGTGGTCCCGAGCGGCCCTTCTTGGTGGTAATTATAATCACGCCGTTAGCGCCCGAGGCCCCGTACGGCGCCAGCGCGGCGGCATCCTTCAGCACCTGCACCGATTCCACGTCGGCGGGGTTGAAGTCGCGCTGCCCGCTTTGGTTCTGCACCCACAGCCCATCGATGACGTAGAGCGGGCCGCTGCCGCTGGCAATGGTGCCCAGGCCGCGAATGTTGATGTTGGGCGCCTGCCCCGGCAGCCCGGAGTTGCTGACCTGCACGCCCGGCAGCCGGCCCTGAATGGCTTCCCCCACGGAAGCCACCGGCGCCCGGCGCACTTCCTGGGCACTCACGCTGGCCACCGAGCCGGTTACGTCCTGGCGGTTCTGGGTCAGATACCCCACTACCACCACCTCACTGAGCTGCTTGGCGTCCACGGCCAGGGCCACGTTCACCTCGCCGCGCCCACTGACGGGCACATCCTGGCTCAGGTAGCCGACGAAGGAAAACGTCAGGGTGGCGTTGTCGGCCACGGTGAGCGTGTAGCGCCCGTCGGCATCGGTGGTTACGCCGTTGGTCGTGCCCTTTTCGAGGACGGTCACGCCGGGCATGGGCTGGCCTTTCTCATCGACCACCCGCCCACTCACGGGGGCGGCCACTGGCGCTGAGGCCCGGGCCGCATCCGGGGTAGGAGCGGGATGCGCCGCCGCGTCAGGAGATACTGCCGGAAGCAGGAGCAAACCACATAGCGCGGCGGGCAGGGTCAGCCTACGGATTCTGAGTAAGGAGTACTTCATAGCGGAAATGGGTAGAGGTGGGGAGGAAAGAAGCGGAAAAGCGTTGCAGGCGTGTACTTCGGTACTCACAAATCCGCAAACGTTTGCGTTGTAAGGCAGCATGAAAGCCTCTTCTTCAACTGGCAAGAGGCCCCGACGGGAAGCGTGGCAGGCAGCTACCACGGCGGTATCCGGGTGAGCTAAAGGCAATATTCCGGAGTAACTATAGACACTAATATAGTTAATGTCAGGAAATTGTATTACTTATTTCTAGTAAAATACCAGTGTTGTGCTGGGCGGCTTCGTTGTGCCGGCCCAGCAAGAGCTTCCGGTCCGCGTCTGGCTCGCCGCGCTGTGAGTAGTCGGAGCGGGTGCTGATGGACTCGCAAACGTTTGCGCGGAATGGCTGGACATTGCGGCGTAATGAACACCCACCTGACCGGTGGCGCTATCGGCCGTTCAGCCTGCGGATCAGCTCCGTTTCTTCCTTGCGGTAGGGCGTACCATCACGCCGGAACACCTCGTGAAACCACTCGGCCGGCTCGCTGCCGTCGGGCAAAGGCGTATCCCACTGGTACTTGGTGTTCGTCTTGCCGTCGACCAAGCCCCAGTTGATGGCCCCCACATTCTGCGTTTTGAGCATGGGCATGATGGTGGCGAAGCGCGAGTTGCGGGGCCGCGCCATATATTCGGTGCAGATCAGCGGGCGGCCGTGGGTTTCCAGCAGCTCGATCAGGCGCTGATGAATGGCTGCCTCGTCGTAGCTGTGGTAGGTGATGATGTCCGAGTGCAGGGCCTGGTAGGTGTTCAGCGCCTGGAAGTCCCAGGCCCACAAACCCACGCTCAGCGGCTGGTCGGGGTCGACGGCCCGGGCCCAGGCAAACACGTTGCGCAGCAGGGGCAGCGAGGCCGTGAGCTTGCCCGAATTGCCGGGCTCGTTGTATAAGTCCCAGAGTAGAATGCGCTTATCGTGCCTGAAGCTGCTAAGCACGTCCTGCACGTAGGGCCGCAGGGCCATGAACGTGGCCGAGTCGCGCGAGGCCGGGTCGCCGGGGTCCTGCAGCCAGCCGGAGTTGTGGATGCCGGGTTTCGGCGTGGGCTGCGCCCCAATGGTGGCCTGCTTGTTCCAGCAGTCGTCGAAAAAGACGAACATCGTCTGGATGTGGTGCTTATCGGCCAGGGCCAGGTAGGTATTCAGGCGCTCCTTGAAGCCTTTGGGGTCCTGTTTCCAGGCCAGGCTGTGCAGAAATACCCGCATGGTGTTAAAGCCGATACCCTCGGCCCAGCCCAGTTCCCGGTCGATGGTGACCGGGTCGAAGGTCGCGGCCTGCCACATTTCCAGCTGGTTGATGGCCGTACTGGGTGTGAAGTTGGCCCCGCTGATCCAAGGGTGGGCCCTGTACCAGGCCTGCGCCCGAGCCGCCGTCCAGCGCTGTCCGGCGGGCTGCGCTGCGCGGGCAGCGTGCGTTTTTCCCGTCGCCGCCCGGGGTTGCTGGGCATAAGACGAACCACCGGCCAACAGTACGAAAAGAAACAGTAGAAGCTTCTTCATAAGGCAAGGGTTGGAGAAAGGAATTACAAACGTTTGCGTACACTTATAACTGGTATACCCTGGTGACGTTGGGAAGCGACTGCCCCGGGCAAATTGGCAACAGAAAGTAACCCATTAGCATATTGTTTCTAAGATATATGCTATATTGTTCTCGGTACTTTGCTATTTATAGCTGTGGGGAGCATCAGGCTGCCAGTTCCGGGTGAGGTAGGAAGCGTTTATCCGGGATACTATATATTCTATAATGATCCGCTGTACGCGAATACGCACGCAAACGTTTGCATATCCTTTGTATTTTGTCGAAAGTGGAGGGGAAGCTGGCGTAAAACGCTGGAATTAGCGGTTGGCTATTGCGTCTTCATCTCGTTCTGTCATCTGTTTTGCTTTTTCCAGCTCATTTGAAACCACCACTGTCCGTTACCGTCTGCACCCGGGCGTGGCCTTTGCTTCCCACTCTTTCCAACCTAGCCGCTGCTGCTTATGCCTTCCCGTCGTCATTTCCTTCAGCAGGCTGCCAGCGGCCTGGCAGCTTTGGCCCTGCATAGTCAGGCGGCCCGGGCCGCCGGCCGCACCTATACCAACCCGGTGTATGCCGGGCAGTTTCCCGACCCGTTCGTGCTGCGCCACCAGGGGCGCTACTACGCTTTCGGCACCACCGGGCAGGGGCGCACGGCCGACGGGCGCATTTTCACGGTGCTGACCTCGACCAATCTGGTGGACTGGCAGCCGGCGGGCGGGGCCCTGACCCCGCCGGAAGGCGCCACCGGGGCCGACTTCTGGGCACCGGAAGTGGTGTATCAGCAGGGCACCTTTTACATGTACTACTCCCTGGGCGGCGGGGCCATTGGCGCTTCGGTGGGACACCGGCTGCACGTGGCCACCAGCAAAACGCCGCAGGGACCCTACACCCAGGTGGCCCGGCTGGACGTGCCCGCCAGCAAGTTTACCATCGACGCCCATCCGTTTCGGGATACCGACGGGCAGTGGTACCTGTTTTACGCCCGCGACTTTATCGACTCGGACCACGGCTACCGGCCCGGCACCGGCCTGGTCGTGGACCGGCTCCTGGACATGACGCGCCTGGCCGGGGAAAGCCGCACGGTGATGCGGGCCCGGCACGACTGGACGGTGTTCGAGAAAAACCGCCTCATGCCGCTCTACGACAACCGCACGTTTGCCGAGTGGCACACCCTGGAAGGGCCTTTCGTGCGCCGGCACGCGGGCAAGTACTACTGCTTCTACAGCGGGGCCAACTTCCTGACGCCCCGCTACGGCGTCGACTATTGCGTGGCCGATTCGGTGCTGGGCCCGTACTCGGATGCCGGGGCGGAACAGGGGCCGCGGGTGCTGCACGCGGTGGCGGGCCACGTGCGCGGGCCGGGGCACCACTCGCACGTGCTTAGTCCGGATGGCAAAACCGAATACCTGGTGTACCACGCCTGGGACCCGGCCATGAAGGAACGGCAGCTGTGCATCGACAAGCTGGCCTGGACTGCCCAGGGGCCCCGCTGCCAGGGGCCAACCTATACTCCGCAGCCCCTGCCCTAGAAAGCCAGCTACCTGTTTCCGTCCCGTAGCTCGTGAGCACAGAAGCGCAAATTTCCCGCAAATTTTGCTTTGCTTAGCCGACTATTTGCGTAGCTGTTGCGCAGTTGGCACGCAGTGCTGTTTTCTCATTTGTCAATTACTTACGATTGTGGCCCGCGCAAAAGCATCTATTTCGGATTTGGCTAAGCAGTTGGGAGTGTCGGTTTCTACCGTTTCCCGGGCGCTGAGCGACCATCCTGCCATCAGCGCGGCTACCAAGAAGAAGGTGGGCAAGCTGGCCGAGGAGCTGCACTACCAGCCCAACCACATGGCTGCGGGGCTCCGCAAAGGCCGCAGCAACCTGCTGGGCGTAATCGTGCCCCACATCGACGGGCACTTCTTTACGATGGTGGTCAAGGGCATCGAAACCGTGGCCTCCAAGGCGGGTTTCAACGTGATGATCTGCCAGTCGAACGAGGACGTGAAGCACGAGCAGAAGAATATTGAGTCATTGCTCAGTGCCCAGGTTGAGGGCATTCTGGTGTCGTTGGCCCGCAATACGCTCGACTTTAAGCATTTCGACAAGGTGCGCAAGCAGGAAATTCCCCTGGTCTTCTTCGACCGGGTGCTCGACGGGCTCGACGTCAGCGCCGTGGTCATCGACGACCGGGAGGGCGCTTACCAGTCCACGAGGCACCTGCTGGCCCAGGGCTGCCGCCGCATCGCGCACTTCGGCGGGCCGCTGCATTTGAACATCTACAAAAACCGGCGCCTGGGCTACGTCGACGCGCTGCTGGAAGCCGGTTTGCCCGTGGAGGAGGAGCTGATTTTCCACTGCGACATGACCCAGGAAGATGGCGTGACGGGCATGCAGCAGATGTTGCGGCTGAAAAAGCGGCCCGACGCCATCTTTTCTTCCAGCGACTTTTCCATCGTGGGGGCTATGCAGGAGCTGAAGCGCCACGGGCTGCGGGCCCCGCAGGACATGGCCCTGGCCGGGTTCAGCAACGAAACCTTCACGTCCCTGACCGAGCCCATGCTGACCTCCGTGGATCAGCGCTGCGAGCAGATGGGGCAGGCCGCCGTGCGGCTGTTCCTGGAGATGCGGGAGGAGCGCAGCTCCTTGTTTTCGCCCCGCCGCATCGTGCTGCAACCCGACTTGCTGATTCGGGGCTCGTCGTTGCGGGCAGTGAAGGAGGCGGTGGGGAAGTAGGGCGTGGCAACGCCTGCTGACCGGGTGGCAATGGCTAATGACCTAGTGACAATGCGTTGTAACGAGGTATCAATGGCCGCTGGCGGGGACGCGAGGCTCACGCGTGCTTTGGAAACTTTGGTTGTTAGCAGGCGGGGCGGGGCAATTCGCCGCAAAGCTGCTCAGGCGTAGCCGAGCGACTGCCGGAGCCTATGAGATGGGATTCTCAAACAGCCCGATTACCTCGATTACCTCGCACACGGCCATGCGCCGGGGCCCTTCCACGAAATACCCCCGCACGCCCGGTTTGATATGCCGCTGATGAAAAGCCCGGGAGGTGGGAAGTATGATAAACATATCGGCCAGCCCATACATCGGCACCGGCCCATCGGTCAGCATTGCGCCGTCAGGGAGCAGGATTTCCGGCCAGATGATGAAAGTACTGGTCGATATGGCCTTGTCGTCGTAGCGAAAATCCCAGCGGATGTGCTGAGGCGCGGGATTATACCGTCCGCTTTCCTCAGCGCTGTACATCGTGTAGCTGACGCGAAAATCAGGGCGATGACCACTCATTTGCGTATAGGATTCCATAGACTACGGCAGTATGAGTAATATGAGTAATAGAAAAGGCCCGCAATGTGTGCGGGCCTTTTCTGTCTAGAATAACCAAATCAGGAGCTTACGCGGCCTCGCCTTCCGTGGCTTCGGGGGCGCCGGCGGCTTCCACGTTTTTCTCCACGATTTCGCGGGCCAGGTTGAGGTAGCTGATGCTGCCCTTGCTTTCGGCGTCGTGCAGGATGACGGGGATGCCGAACGAGGGCGACTCCGACAGCTTCACGTTGCGGGGAATGATGGTGTCGAAGACGAGCTGCTGGAAGTGCAGCTTTACTTCCTCCACCACCTGGTTGGAGAGGCGCAGGCGCACATCGTACATCGTGAGCAGGATGCCCTCGATTTCCAGCTCCTCGTTCAGGCGGCTCTGGATGATCTTGATGGTGTTGAGCAGCTTGCCCAGGCCTTCGAGGGCGAAATACTCGCACTGCACCGGCACGATTACCGAGTGGGCCGCCGTGAGGGCATTGACCGTAATCAGGCCCAGGGACGGGGAGCAGTCGATGATGATGAAGTCGTACTGGTCGATGAGGGGGCGCAGGGCGTCCTTCATCTTTTCCTCCCGGTTGGGCAGGTTGATCATCTCCACTTCGGCCCCGACGAGGTCGATGTGGGAAGGCATCAGGTCGAGGTGGGGCAGAATGTTGGTGTTCAGGATGATGTCCTGGGCATTGATGCCATCCACCATGCACTCGTAGATGCTGTTTTCGATGTCCTTGGGGTCGAAGCCGACGCCCGAGGTGGCGTTAGCCTGCGGATCGGCATCCACCAGGAGCGTCCGGTACTCCAGCGCCGCCAGACTGGCTGCCAGGTTGATGGCCGAAGTGGTTTTGCCGACTCCGCCCTTCTGATTGGCTACCGCAATGATTTTTCCCATGAGGGGTGATGGTTGATTGTTAGTTGTTGATTGGTAGTTGTTGATTGTCGATTGTTCGCCTTGGCAACGATTAACAATCAACAATCAACTCCCTTCATTCAACTTATAAGGTAATCGTTTCGCCGACTTTCATCAGCACCAGCTCCTTGCCGGCGGCCGAGGCTTTGGCCTGGGCATCGGCGTGGTCGATGGCAATGGGGGGGAAGGTGTCGAAGTGCATGCCGACGATTTTGCCGGCGCCGGTCCAGTCGGCGGCCACCAGCGCGTCGTCGATGCCCATCGTGAAATGGTCGCCGATGGGCAGCAGGGCCGCATCCAGCTTATACCGCTCCCCGATGATTTTCATGTCGTAGGTCAGGGCCGTGTCGCCGGCGAAGTACAGCGTCTTGCCTTCCGACTCGATGATGAAGCCCGCCGCCAGGCCCGCGTAGGAGCCGTCGGGCAGGGAGGAGCTGTGGGCCGCGGCCACCAGCTTCACGGTGCCGAAGGGCAGCCGCACGGTGCCGCCCAGGTTCATCTGGTAGGTGGCTTTCAGGCCCTTCTCGCCAAACCAGCTCAGCAGCTCGACCATGCCCAGCAGGTCGGCGCCGGTGTTTTGGGCAATTTCCACGGTATCGGCTACATGGTCGCCGTGGCCGTGGCTGAGGAAGATGTAGTCGGCCTCGATGGCAGCCACGTCGATGTCCTTGGCCAGCGGGTTGGGCCGGATAAACGGATCAAAGAGGATTTTGCTGCCACCGGTTTCGAGCAGGAAGCTTGCGTGGCCGTAATACGTCAGATTCATAGAAAAGCGGTTGGCGGGAGGCTGCCGGAGAAACTGCTTTGCGGGAAAGCAGCCGCAAAAAGCAACGACCGGCGGAAAGACGACAACTATTAGCCAAAAGCTAGGAGCTATACGCTTAGTTTTGCACAAATATAAGCGATTCCCCCGTTCCCATGCTGTCGTCCGCCCGCCGTTTTGCCGGTTATGTTGTCCCGTTGCTCACGGCGTTAGCCAGCTGTGGCGGCCCCGCGCAAACTACCGACGCGCGGCGGGTTTTCCGCTACAACCAGCCCGAGGCCCTGACCTCCCTGGACCCGGCCTTCTCGAACAAGCAGGCCAACATCTGGGCCGTGACCCAGCTCTACAACGGGCTGGTCGAGCTGGACTCGGCCCTGCAGCCGGTGCCGGCGTTGGCCCGGCGCTACGAAATTTCTTCCGACGGCCGGCACTACACGTTCCATTTGCGGCCCGGCGTGCGGTTTCACGATGCCGAGGTATTCGCGGGCGGCAAGGGCCGGGCCGTGGTAGCCCAGGACTTCGTCTACAGCTTTAAGCGCCTGCTCGACGCCGCTACCGCCAGCCCCGGCGGCTGGATTTTCCGGGGCAAAGTCCTGGAAAAGGAGGGGGGCGAGCCGTCGGATACCTGCTTCGTGGCCGCGAATGACTCCACGCTGCGCATTCACTTGCGGGAGCCGTTTATTCCGTTTCTGGGCATTCTGGCCATGCCTTACGCCTACGTGGTGCCGCGCGAGGCCGTGGTCAAGTACGGCAAGGACTTCCGGGAGCACCCGGTGGGCACGGGGCCGTTCCGGTTCAGGGAGTGGGACGAGGGCAACGCCATTATCTACCACCGCAACCCCCAATACTGGAAACAGGACGAGCAGGGCCGGGCGCTGCCCTACCTCGATGCCGTGCAGATCAGCTTTATCCAGGACCGCAAAACCGAGTTCCTGACTTTCATGCAGGGCAAGCTGGACTTTCTCTCGGGCATCCGGGCCGGCTCGCGGGATTTGATTATGCACCCCGACGGCACGGTGCGGGAAGACTTCCAGGGCAAGTTCCGGCTGCAAAAGGCCCCTTACCTGAACACCGAGTACCTGGGCTTTCAGCTGGACCCGACCAACCTGCGCGGCGACGCGGCCAACCCCGCCCTGCGCGACGTGCGGGTGCGGCAGGCCTTGAGCTACGCCCTGAACAAGCCCGAGCTGATTGCCTACTTCCTCAACAACGTGGGCGTGCCGGGCCATTCGGGCTTCGTGCCCTCGTCGTTGCCGTCCTACAGCGAAAAGCTGGTGCCGGGCTACACCTACCAGCCCCAGAAGGCCCGGGAGCTGCTGCGGGCCGCCGGCTTTGGCCCCCAGAACCCGCTCAAGCTGCGCCTGGGCACGGTGGCTGAGCGCAAGGAAGTGTGCGAGTATTTGCAGAAGAAATGGGCCGAGGTGGGCGTCACGGTCAGCATCGAGGTGAACCAGTCGGCGGCCCAGCAGGAAATGGTGGACAACGGCCGGGCCGCCTTTTTCACCAAAAGCTGGCTGGGCGACTACCCCGACGCGGAAAACTACCTGGCCTTGTTCTACAGCAAGAACTTCGCCCCGGCCGGCCCCAACAAAACCCACTTCAAAAGCGCCGCCTACGACCAACTCTACGAGCAGGCCATCCGGGAGCAGGACGTGGCCCGGCGCTACGCCCTCTACCAGCAGATGGACCGGATTGTGGTGGCCGAGTCGCCGGTTATTCCGCTCTACTACGACCAGGTGGTGCGCCTGACCCAGAACAACATCCGGGGCCTGACGCCCAACGCCATGAACCAGCTGATTCTGGAGCGGGTGCGCAAGGAGTAGAGACGCAATATGCTGCGTCTCGTCGTTGAACGATAATTGTTCGGTTCGACAACGGCCGCAACGATTGAGACGCAACTATGCGTCTCTACACGCCGCCGACGTGGGCCACTGAGGCCGGGCCACGCTTTATTTTGGGAGAATGCAGCCCGGCGCCGAACCCAACCGTAGGCTAACGGTTGTTGCTATATTCACCCAGCCCTATTCTCCATGCTCCACCGGTACTGGTTGCTGCTTTTCCTGTTTCTGTTCCTCCTTTCCTCGCCCCTGCACGCCCAGACTACGGGCCAGATCAGCGGTACCGTGCGCGACCGGGCCACCCAGGAAGCCTTGCCGGGCGTGACGGTGGTACTCGACGGCACCAGCTTCGGCACCGCCACCGACGAGCAGGGCCGCTACCGGTTCACGGGCATCCCCACGGGCTCCTATAACCTGCGGGCCTCGTTTGTGGGCTATGAGCCCCTGCTGCGGGCCAACGTGAGCGTGACCAGCGGCAACGCCAACATCATCAACCTGGAGTTGAACGCGGGCAGTAAGCAGCTCGGCGAAGTGACGGTGACGGCCAGCCGGGCCATTCGGGTGGCCACGGCCGAAACCCCACTGAGCGTGCAGCGCCTCAACACCGAGGAAATCAAGACCTACCCCGGCGGCAACTTCGACATCTCGAAAGTGGTGCAGAGCCTGCCCGGCGTAGGCGGCGGCGGCACCGGCGGCACGGCCGGCTTCCGCAACGACATCATCATCCGGGGCGGGGCCCCCAACGAAAACGTGTACTACCTCGACGGCATCGAGGTGCCGGTCATCAACCACTTTGCCACCCAGGGCAGCACCGGCGGCCCAGCCGGCATTCTGAACGTGTCGTTTATTGAGGACGTGACGCTGAGCTCCTCGGCTTTCGAGGCCCGCTACGACAACGCCCTGAGCAGCGTGCTGCAGTTCCGACAGCGCGACGGCAACCCCGAGCGGGTGCAGGGCAACGTGCGCCTGAGCGGGACGGAAGTCGCCGGCACGCTGGAAGGCCCGCTGGCCAAGAATACGACGTTTCTGGTGTCGCTGCGCCGCTCCTACCTGCAGCTGCTGTTCAAGGCCCTCGACCTGCCCATCCGGCCCAACTACTGGGATTCGCAGTTTAAGGTAACGACCAAGCTCTCGGAGAAAACCACCCTGACGGCCCTGGGGCTGGGCGCCATCGACCACTTCGAGCTGGCGGCCCCGCGCAACTCCTCACCCGATAAGGAGTACGTGCTCCGCTCGACGCCCACCTACGACCAGTGGAACTACACCACCGGCCTGGCGTTGCGCCACCTGCTGCCCGGCGGCTACCTGAACGTGGCCCTGAGCCGCACCCAGCTGGAAAACAAGGTGGATTTGTTTGAGGGCGGCACCGGCAGCGACGAAGCCAACCGCGTGCTGCTCACCCGCTCGGGCGAAGCCGAAAACAAGCTCCGCGTGGACGTAAACCGCACTGCCGGCCGCTGGCAGTATGCCTACGGGGCCAGCACTCAACTGATACACTACGACAACCGCTTTCAGCAGCGCCTGCGCCGCGAAATTCGGGACGAGCTGGGCAACGTGACGGCCCCGGGCCTGACCGTCAGCTTTGCCTCCGACCTGGATTTCGTGCGCTTCGGGGCCTTTGCCCAGCTGACGCGCACCCTGCTGCCCACCGGCCGCCTCACCGTGTCGGCCGGCCTGCGCACCGATGGCAACTCCTTCACCGACGAGGGCCGCAACCTGCTCCAGACCCTGTCGCCGCGCGTGTCGGCGGCCTACGCCCTGACCGACAAGCTGAACCTGACCGCCTCGGTGGGGCGCTATTACAAGATTCCACCCTCCACTATCCTCGGCTTCCGCGACGCGAGTGGCGCGCTGGTCAACCGTAACAACCGCTACATCCGCTCCGACCACTACGTAGCCGGTCTGGAGCTACTGCCCCGGCCCACCACGCGCTTCACCCTGGAGGGCTTCTACAAGAAGTACAGCGACTACCCGGTGAGCGTGCGCGACGGTATTTCGCTGGCCAACCAGGGCGGCGACTTCGCGGCCCTGGGCAACGAGGCCGTGACCAGTACCGGCCGGGGCCGAACCTACGGAGCGGAATTTTTCTTCCAGCAGAAGCTCACCAACAAAACCTTCGCCGTGGTGTCGTACACCGTGTTTCGCTCGGAGTTCAGCGGGCTGGACGGGCGCTATAAGCCCTCGGCCTGGGACTCGCGCCACCTCGTGTCGGGCCTGCTGGGGCGCAAGCTGGGGCGCAACTGGGAGCTGGGCCTCAAGTACCGTTTCGCCGCCGACTCGCCGTATACGCCCTTCGACGAGGTGGCCTCGCGGCAGAACTACGCCACCATCGGCACCGGTATTCTCGACTACGGCCAGCTGAATACCCAGCGGCTGGGCTCGTTTCAGCAGGTTGATTTCCGCCTGGACAAGAAGTACAACTTCCGCCGCCTCACCCTCGACTTTTACGTCGACGTGCAGAACCTGCTGCTGGCCAAGCGCCCGGCCACGCCCAGCTACAGCTTCCGCCGCACCCCCGACAACTCCGCCTTCGAAACCACCGACGGCCAGCCCCTGCGCCCCGATGGCAGCAACGGCATTCCCGTGCTCATCGACAACGCCAGTGCCCTCGTGACGCCCACCATCGGCTTTATCGTGGAGTTCTAGGGCAGTTGTTCGTTGTCAGTTGTTCGTTGTCAGTTGTTAGTTGTCAGTTGTTAGGTCTGTCATCCTGAGTGCAGCGCAGCGGAGCGAAGGACCTTCCTCGCCTACCCCGCCATAGGTAATACCAACGCACAAAAGCCCTTTACCGCAGTAGTGGTAAAGGGCTTTTGTGCGTTGAAGAACGTTTGTCAGAACACGGAGGAAGGTCCTTCGCTTTGCTCAGGATGACAGACCTGACAACCAGTAACTAGCAACCAGCAACCAGCAACCAGCAACCAGCAACTACGCCTACTGCTTGGCCGGAGTCGTTACGCCGCCCGATACCTTCTCAATTTCGGTGCTGATGTACTTGAGCAGGCTGTCGAGCTCGGGCGGGGTGCCTTCCTCGGCCTGCACGGTTTTGAGCTGCCCGTTGGGCTGCCGGATGCTGAGCACGGTGGCGGGCAGGTCGGTGGAGCCCTGGGAGTAGCGCTCCTCGTAGGTGCTGAAGTTGAGGCGGCGGGCATCGTCGAGCACCGTATTTACCACGTTCTGGGGCAGCCGGAACTCGTGGGTGCCGGTGCGCTTCACGTAGCCGTAGCCCGTGTACGACACCCGGCCGTCGGCGTACACGGTGGCTTCGTAGTGCGGGCAGGTGCCGAAACAAGGCGTGCGCTTAAACACGAACACCGGGGCCGAGTCCACCTTTTTGGCGGCTACGGCACTGGCCGCCGGCTTCTTGGTCACGAGCTTGATTTTGGTCGGCTCCCGCGACACGATTTTAGTCTTGGTGCGGTCGGACAGCAGATTCTGGGCCGACAGGCTGCCAGCCCACAGCAGGCCGGCAACAAGCAAAAAGGCGGAAGGGCGCATAGGGTAGGGGCTTGCGGGAAAGATACCGGGTAAGTTCCAAAAAACGAGCCACTAACCAATGCCCCGCCGTCAGCCCGTACCTACGAAGTTGTGCTTTACCTGGATGGTGACCAATTGCTAAGCTGACCCTGCTTCTAGGCTACTTCTAGAGTGGCTCTAGACTGCTTCTAGACATCCGCTATAGGAGCACCGCTTAAAGCCGGGCGTAGAGCCCCGGCAGGTAGGCTCAGAATATTGGACAAAACCGCGGCCGGGCCAAAACGAGCAACGCCTTCCCGCCGCATGGGCAGAAAGGCGTTGGCAAAAGCAGTAAGGCCGGAGCCGAACTACGAGCGGCGGGTAGGCTTCTTGGGCTTGTCACCCTTGGGCTCCCGGGGCTCGGCCGATGAGCTGCCGCCCTGCTTGGCCTGGGCTTCGCGCTCCTGGGCGGCCTTCATGGCCTCGGCCAGGCGGGCCTGGAAGCCCGAAGGCTTCTTGTCCTTGTTCTTCACCTTGTTGGCTTCGAGCTGGGCGCGCAGCTTGGTTTCATCCACGAAGCTGCGGGTGATGAACTGCTGGGCAAACGTCACCATGTTCGACACGAAGTAGTACCAGGTCAGGCCGGCGGCAAAGCTGTTGAGCACGAACATGTAGATAACCGGCATGACGTAGCCAATCACCTTCATCTGGCCCTGCATCTGGGTATTCACCTGGTTGCTCTGCCAGGTCATGAGCAGGGTGGAGGCCGTCATCAGCAGCGTGAACAGGCTGATATGGTCGCCGTACCACTTGATGTAGAAGGGCAGCTTGATGAACACGTCGTAGCTGCTCAAATCCTTGGCCCACAGAAACTGCTCCTGGCGCAGCTCAATGGCGTTGGGGAAAAACTGGAACATGGCCAGCAGAATCGGGATGGTGAGCAGCGTGGGCACGCAGCCGGCCAGCGGGCTCACGCCGAAGGTCGAGTAGAGCTTCATCGTCTCACTCTGGATCTTGGTCTGGTCGTCGCCGTACTTTTCCTTGAGCTGGTCGATTTCGGGCTTCAGCACTTTCATGCGGGCCTGCGACACGTAGGTTTTGTAGGTCAACGGCCAGGTCACGAGCTTGATCAGCAGCACGAGCAGGGCAATGATGATGCCGTAGGAGCCGATAAACTGCTCCAGGAAGTGAAACACGGGCAGAATCACGCCGCGGTTTACCCAACGGAAGATGCCCCAGCCCAAGTACACGTTCCGCTCGAAGCCGGGGGCCACGTTTTCCAGAATCGGCAGGGAGTTGGGGCCGAAGTAGTAGCGGAAGTTGGCCTTGCCGCTCTGCACGTCGGCCACCGGAATGGCCAGCGTGCTGCTCATCGACTTCAGGTAGGTCGAGTCCTCCAGGTTCACGTTGGAGTTGAACTGGCCGGTGCTGAACTGGTTGTCGGCAATGATGCCGGCAATAAAGAAGTCGTGCTTGTGGGCGGCCCACTTCAGGGGCTCGGCAATCTTCACTTCCTCGGGGTTTTCCGAGGCCTCGGCCAGGGCGCCGTGGTCGTCGGAGGCCAGGTAGTGGTTGATGGTCGAGTGGTTGCGGTTCTGCTTGGCATCCTGCTCGGTCTGGCGCACGTGGTCTTCGAAGGTGAAGGTCAAGGGCTCGGCGGCCAGGGTGCTGGCCACGCCGGGCATGCGCAGGCTGTAGCCCACCTCATACGAGTCGTCGAACAGGGTATACACTTCCTCGATGCTGCCCCCGGCCACGGCGGCCGTGAAAGTCAGGCTCTGGCCTTTCCGCTCGCCCACGGTTACGGGCTGCACCGCGGCGGGCTGGAAGTACAGGTCGGAGAGCTTGATGCTGCGGCCGTCGGTGGTGCGGAAGCGGGTGTCGATGCTGGCGCTCTGGGCGTCGAGCAGGTCGAGGGGCTTGCCGAAGAAGGTCTTGTACTTGTTCAGGCGCACGGCTTCCACGCGGCCGCCTTTCGAGGAGAAAGTTACCGTCAGGTTAGCGTTTTGCAGCTGCACCTGCTGGGCCGTGCCCTGGGCGGCCGAGGCAAACGAGCCCAGCGTGCGGGCCGCCGTAGCCGAGTCGAGCGGAGCGGCGGCCGGGGCGGCGCCGGTTTTGCTGGCCGCCGTGGTGGCCTTGGCGGCGGGTTGGTCTTTGGCCGGCTTGGGCGCGAAGAAAAACAGGTAGACGAGGAGCAAGGCCGAAATCAGAAACAGGCCGGTTGCTTGGTTTTTGTCCATCGAAGGAAGGTACTGACGGGAAAAAGTGAGGGGCGCCGGGCGCCGCGAAATGCAAAGGTACGGGGAAAGCGCGGCATGCCTCAAAAATCCGGCGAGCCGGGGCAAAGGTCGGCATTGGCAGAAGAATATTCGCGAACCGGTATTTCTGGCAGATGCACTAAGCCCCACTGTCATTGCCAGGACAAAGGACGAGGCAATCCGTCCTCTGAAATGGGCCGAGCTGCCTTAACCCAGAAAGCCTTTTAGACCTGAACGATGTAACGCGAAGTTCCACTTCGCGAGTCGGCCGCGCCACTGGCACGAAGGTCGTTCAACGCCTCGCGAAGTGGAACTTCGCGTTACAAGCAAAAGCCCTTTACTCCGGCGGGAATAAAGGGCTTTCTGGGTAAAGGTCATTTCGCCCATTTCAGAGGACGGATTGCTTCGTGCCTCGCAATGACGCGTTTATCCTAAAACTCGTTCTTATGGTGCTGGATGGCGGCTTTTACGAAGCGCACAAACAGCGGGTGGGGGTTCTGCACCGTGCTTTTCAGCTCGGGGTGAAACTGCCCGGCCACAAACCACGGGTGGTTGGGAATCTCGATGACTTCGACCAGGCCCGTGTCGGGGTTGAGGCCGGAGGGCACCATGCCGGCTTCCTCGAACTGCTTCAAAAACTCGTTGTTGAACTCGTAGCGGTGCCGGTGCCGCTCACTGATGGTGTTGCGGCCGTAGGCTTTGGCCGCCTTCGAGCCGCGGCGCAGCTCGCAGGAGTAGGCCCCCAGGCGCATGGTGCCGCCCTTCTGGGTGATGCTCTTCTGCTCTTCCATCATGGCAATGACGGGGAAGGGCGAGCCGGGGTCCATTTCCGTGGACGAGGCCCCTTCCAGCTGCAGCACGTTGCGGGCAAACTCGACCACCGCGCACTGCATGCCCAGGCAGATACCGAAGAACGGAATCCGGTTTTCGCGCACGTACTTAATGGCCGCCACCTTGCCCTCGAAGCCCCGCTCGCCGAACCCGGGCGCTACCAGCACCCCGTCCACGCCGTGGAGCAACTGGGCAATGTTTTCGGAAGTGACGTGGTCGGACTGAATGCTGCGCACCGTGACCTTGCACTCGTTCTGGGCTCCGGCGTGCACGAAGGCCTCATTGATGGACTTGTAGGCGTCGGGCAGCTCCACGTACTTGCCGACCAGGGCAATGGTGATTTCCTCGGTCGGGTTCTTGAGCCGGCCCAGAAAGTCTTTCCACACTTCCAGGTCGGGCTGGGCGCTGCCGCCGGTGAGCTTCATCTTCTTGATAACCCGCTCATCCAAGTGTTCCTTGAGCATGAGCAGGGGCACCGAGTAGATGCTGTCGGCGTCGAGGGCCTCGATAACCGAGTTGATTTTTACGTTGCAGAACAGCGCAATCTTCTTGCGCATCTCCATCGGAATCGGGTGCTCGGAGCGGCACACCAGGATGTCGGGCTGCAGGCCGGCCTCGCGCAGGTCGCGCACCGAGTGCTGGGTGGGCTTGGTTTTCAGCTCGCCGGCGGCGGCCAGGTAGGGCAGCAGCGTCAGGTGAATCACGACTGAGTCGTTCGGGGGCAGCTCCCAGCGCAGCTGGCGCACGGCCTCCACGAAGGGCAGGCTCTCGATGTCGCCGATGCAGCCCCCGATTTCGGTGATGACGATGTCGAACTCATTCCGCTCGCCGAGCATCAGCATGCGGCGCTTGATTTCGTCGGTAATGTGGGGCACGACCTGCACCGTTTTGCCCAGGTAGGCTCCCTCGCGCTCCTGCCGGATGACGTGGTCGTAGATGCGGCCGGTCGTCACGTTGTTGGCCTGGGAGGTCGGCACGTTCAGGAACCGCTCGTAGTGGCCCAGGTCGAGGTCGGTTTCGGCCCCGTCGTCGGTCACGTAGCATTCGCCGTGCTCGTAGGGGTTCAGCGTGCCCGGGTCGATGTTGATGTAGGGGTCGAACTTCTGGATGGTGACCCGAAAGCCGCGGGCTTGCAGCAGCTTGGCGAGGGAGGCGGCAATGATGCCTTTACCCAGGGAGGAAGTCACGCCGCCGGTCACGAAAATGTACTTGGCGGTAGTCGCGGGAGTGGGGGTTCTGTCTGGCATAACAGGACGCAAAGCTACTCAAATATGTGGGCCGGGCGCGGCCCCGGGCCGAATGTTGCGCAGAATAGTTCGGGGCCCGCTCCGGGAAAAGCGGCAAAAGTTGAGGTCGAGTTTGCATATTGCGCGCCCCAAATCCGCCGCTCATGCCCCGCCTGTTGCTTTCTTTTCTGCTTGTCTTTTTCGCGCTGCTTCGGCCGGCCGTCACGCGGGCGCAGGGAGCCGCAGCGGCCGACAACACGGCGGAAACCGCGCTGCACCGCGGGCAGGGGCCGCGCTGGCTCAACCGGCTGCTGGGCTCGTCGGCGGTGCTGCGCCAGCACCACGTGGGCGTCTGTCTCACCGACGTGGCCACCGGCGAGACGCTCTACGAGCTGAATTCCGAGCAGTATTTCACCCCGGCCAGCACCATGAAGCTGTTCAGTCTGTACGCCGGCCTGCACCTGCTCGGCGACTCGCTGCCCAGCCTGCGCTACGTGGTGCGGCCCGACTCGCTGCTGTTCTGGGGCACCGGCGACCCGACGCTGCTCCACGGCGACGTGCCCTCGGGCCGGGCCTTTGCCTTTCTGCAGGGCCGGCCCGAGAAGCTGTTTTACCTGCCCATTCCCAGCGTCGAGGCCTTCGGGCCGGGCTGGAGCTGGGACGACTACACCTATTACTTCTCGCCCGAGCGGGCCGCCTTCCCGATTTACGGCAACACGGTCCGCTTCTACGCCCGGCCCAACCAGCCGCTGCGCGTGGCCCCGGCCTCGTTTGCCCCGCTGGTCGAGCCCACCCCGCCGGGCTTCCCGGCCGCCGACCACGTGCGGCGGGCCGAGCTGGAAAACCGCTTTTTCGTGCTGCCTTCCGCCAAGAGCTGGGTCGATGAAACGCCCTTCCGCACCAGCCCCGGCCTGCTGCTGAAGCTGCTGCAAGACACGCTGCGCCGGCCCGTGCAGGCCCTGCGCTGGCAGCTGCGGCCCCAGGACAGCCTCCGGACGCTGAGCGGCCTGCCCGTCGACTCGCTCTACCGGCGCATGCTGCAGGTCAGCGACAATTTCCTGGCCGAGCAGCTGCTGCTGATGTGCTCCAGCCGCCTGGGCTCCGACTCGCTAAACACCGCCCGCGCCATCCGGGCCGTGCGCCGGCAGTTCCTGGCCGATTTGCCCGACCCGCTGCGCTGGGTGGATGGCTCGGGCCTCTCGCGCCTGAACCTGGCCACCCCCCGCGACCTGAACGCGCTGCTGCTGAAGCTGCACCGGGAAGTGCCCGAGGCCCGGCTGCTGAGCTTGTTGGCGGCCGGCGGCGGGCACGGCACGCTGCGCCGCGGCTACCACGACGCGCGCGGCCCCTGGTTCTGGGGCAAAACCGGCACCCTGACCAACACCCACAACCTGTGCGGCTACCTGCGCACCCGCAAGGGCCGGCTGCTGGCCGTGAGCTTTCTGAACAACCACCACGTGGTGGAAACCAGCGCCGTGCGCCGCGAAATGGAGCGGATTCTGGGCCAGGTGCGGGAGCGGCTCTAGGTACTTCGGCGGCCGGGGTAAGCTACGAACGGCGGTTGGCTGCCAAGTGCCGATTGGGAGGGGCTGCGGAAATATTTTCTGATTGTCTTTTACCTAGCCGGAGCGGCGGCAGCGGGCAAGCGCACGTGGAGCTTAAATACCTCTGTTTTATAATAAAATAGGTATGCTTCTATGTTTTTCATGGCCGATAGTTGGCCGATCAGAAAGAAACGAAATTGTTGTACTGTGCTTACAAGAACCGGTTCGTTTTCAAGACAAACGGGGCAAGATTGGCATGGCTGGGTGATAATCGGTAGATTCATGCCTCTGTTTGAATCATAACCGGACGGGAAGGCCCCGGATTTCTGGCTTTTTGCTCTGGTTTCACCTCAACTTTTATTGCTGTGCGTTGCTCGATAGTATGTTCACTGGTGGCCGGTCTTAGCGTTGGCGTAACAACATTAGCTCCTGCTGCCCGGGCAACCACTTGGGCCACCGGCGGCCCCCACCGCACTCCCGTGGCCTTGCCGGTGCAAAATGCTGGCACCGGCTTGACGGGCACCTACTTCGCCAACGGCACGATGGCCGGCGCGCCCGTGCTGCGCCGCGTGGATGCCGCCATGGACTTTAACTGGGGCAAACAGTCGCCCGGCCCCGGCCTGCCCGCCGACAACTTCTCGGTGCGCTGGGAAGGGCTGCTGGCCGCGCCCGGCACGGGCAGCTACCGGTTCGTGGCCAAAACCGGCGACGAAGTGCGGCTCTGGATCAACGGCAAAAAAATCCTGGATACCTGGAAAGGCACCTCGGGTGGCGTGCT
This sequence comes from Hymenobacter aquaticus, assembly GCF_004765605.1. Lineage (NCBI taxonomy): Bacteria > Pseudomonadati > Bacteroidota > Cytophagia > Cytophagales > Hymenobacteraceae > Hymenobacter > Hymenobacter aquaticus. The sequence continues at coordinate 1,594,289 of NZ_SRLC01000002.1, forward strand.
CAGCAACGGCAACGTCGGGCTGGCTGCCGGGGAAAAGACTACGATTAAAATCGAGTTTGCCGAAGGAGAGGGCGACGCGCAGTTTCAGCTGCTGTGGGCCCCGCCCGGCCAGGCTCCGCAGCTTATCCCGACCACCAGCCTCTACCCGCTGGGCTCCCCCACCACCCCCGACCCGCCCGGAACGGCCCCGGCGCCCAAGCCCGTAGCGGCCAAGCCCACGCCGAAGCCCGCCGCCGCTAAGCCTGCCGCCCCAGCCAAGCCCGTGGCCGTGGCCAAGGCCGAAGTAGCACCCAAGCCCGCCAAGGCCCCGGCGGTAAGCCCCGAGCAGGCCGCTGCTAAAGCCGCCGCCGCGGCCGAAGCCAAGGCGGCAGCCGCCAAAGCCAAAGCCGCCGCCGACAAAGCTAAGGCCGAAGCCAAAGCCACCGAAGCCAAAGCCAAAGCCGACAAGGCCGCCGCCAAAGCGGCGGCCGAAGCTGAAGCCAAGGCCAAGAAAGACCAGCAGCCCGAGCCCCTGGCCCCCGGCGTGTACGTGCTGACCTCGCGCACCACCGGCAAGCCCCTGGAAGTTATTGACCCTTACCGGCCCAATAGCCAGGCCTACCAGCCCGAGGCCGTGGGTGCGGCCGCCGGTAGTGCGGCCCTGGCCCGCAGCACGGCTCCGCAGTGGAAAATCGAGAGCCTGGGCGGGGGCTTTTACCGCCTGGTGGTACCCGGCAACAACCGCGTGCTGGAAGTGCTGGGTAGCTCCACCTCCAACGGGGCCGACCTGGATTTGTGGCCGTACTACAGCGGCAACAACCAGGCCTGGCGCATCGAGCCCACCGAGGGCGGCTTCTACAAGCTGCTGGCCAAGCACAGCAACAAGGCCCTGACGGCCAAAGACTCGGCCAATACCACCGACAGCGGCACGATTCACCAGTGGCGCTTCAGTGGCCGCGAAAACCAGATGTGGAAGCTGCAGCCGGTGCAGGCCGAAGAGCCCACCGCCGCCGCTATGGCCGGCAGCAAGCCCGGCGTAGGAGCCCACAAAATGAGCATCTACCCCAACCCCAGCAACGGCGTGGTGCAGCTGCGCTACGAACTGCCCGAGGAAATTCCGATGGGCTGGGTGCTCTACAACCAGAGCGGCGCGCCGGTGCGCGTCTCCGACTACCGCCGCCAGCCCGCCGGGCCGCACCACCAGACCCTGGACTTCACCGGCCTGCCCGCCGGCGACTACAACCTGCGCATGACCGTGGGCACCGTCACCACGCGCGAGCAGCTGCAGCTGCGCAGCCCCAAAGCAGTGGTGCCCACCCCGAGCGGCAACTAACACCGTAGTTTATAGCAAACAGAACCGGGCGGCTCCAAATGGGGCCGCCCGGTTTCGTTTAGCGGGGTGTAGCATTAGCTAAGTCCTCATTCCAATCCTTATCTATCTGACCAAAATATTTGTTGAGCAGAGCATGGGCCGCTTGCACCCTGAATACCTCATGTTGCAGCTTTCCGGCAGCATCGGTAGCCGGATTATCCTGAGTCAACAGCTTGTGTACCGTCTGTTTGAGCGTGTGCGGCTCGAAAGGACCTTGCATGGCTTCTATGACAAACACGCCAGCCAGCATGGCCTCGCCCGGGTCGGAACAGCGTAGGATGAACTCGGTAAAAAACTCCAGGTGCTTTGTGCAGTCGTATCGAATACAAGGCCAGATCAGAGTCGAGCGGTAATTCTGATTGATAGAAGCTACTGCGGCTTTCATCAGCAGTTCTACCACCTGCTCATCCTTGGCGTAAGCAAAAGCGTCTGCGACGAACCACTGAACGACCCGGTCGGTATCATCCTCTAAAAAAGGAGCGAAGGACAGGAAGCTGCCTTTCTTATTCCAACAGGAAAGCAGGGCCTTTAAGATCTGTTGGCGCTCGGTATTCCCTGCACTGGCCGCTTGCGCAATACTGGCGCGCAGGTGAGTCAAATGCGCCGTTTTGGACAGATTCATGGCCCGCCTTAGTACAGCACCCGGAACTTAATCGTGTGCTCTACCGCGCGTAGGGCCTGAATTACTTCCTGGTCGTACTCCTTGTCGATGTCGGTGATGACGTAGCCGATGTGCTCGTTGGTTTTCAGGTACTGGCCCAGAATGTTGACGTGGTGCTCGGCCAGCACGTTGTTGATGCGGGCCAGTACGCCGGGCACGTTGGCGTGCACGTGAATCAGGCGGTGGGCCTGCTGGGTGGGCAGCTGAATGTTGGGGAAGTTGACGCTCTGCTGAGTGTTACCGGTGTTGATGTACTGCATAATCCGCTCGGGCACGAACTCGGCAATGTTGCGCTGGGCCTCGGCCGTGCTGCCGCCGATGTGGGGCGTGAGCAGCACGTTGGGTAGGCCCCGCAATTCGCTTTCGAAGCCTTCGTCGTTGGTTTTGGGCTCGTAGGGAAACACGTCGACGGCGGCGCCGCCGAGGTGGCCGCTGCGCAGGGCGGCGGCCAGGGCCGGCACGTCCACGACGTGGCCGCGGGCGTTGTTGAGCAGAATGGCGCCGGGCTTCATCAAGGCCAGCTCGGCGGCCCCGATGAGGTTGGTGTTGTCCTTGCGGCCGTCCACGTGCAGGGTCACGATGTCGGCCTGCTGCAACAGCTCTTGCAGCGTGCGGCAGCGCACGGCGTTGCCCAGCTGCAGCTTTTCGGCCACGTCGTAGTAGAGCACCTGCATGCCCACGGCCTCGGCTACCACCGAGAGCTGGGAGCCAATGTTGCCGTAGCCCACGATGCCGAGCTTTTTGCCCCGGATTTCAAACGAGCCCTTGGCCGACTTGTCCCACTCGCCGGCGTGCATCTTGGGGTTTTTCTCCGGGATGCGGCGGGCCAGCACGATGATTTCGCCCAGGGCCAGCTCTACCACCGAGCGGGTGTTGGAGAAGGGCGCGTTGAACACGGCTACCCCGCGCTTCATGGCCTCGGTCAGGTCAATCTGGTTGGTGCCGATGCAGAAGGCGCCGACGGCAATCAGGCGGTTGGCTTTTTCCAGCACCCGCTGCGTAACCTGGGTTTTGGAGCGGATGCCGAGGATGCTCACGCCCTCGATGCGCGCCATGAGCTCGTCTTCGTCGAGGCCGCCGGGCACGGAATCCACCTGGTAGCCTTCGGCGCGGAACAGCTCGGCGGCCCGGGCGTCGGGGTTTTCGAGCAGCAATACTTTGATGCGGTTTTTGGGGTAGCTCAGGGTCATGGGTAGCTTATTCTGATAGAGAAATTCGTCGAAAGAGGGCAGTACTTCGTCGGCGCGGGCTACTACGGCCTCGCGGCTGACGTTTTCGGTGAAGGCGTAGAAGCGGTTGGCCAGGCCGGCCTCCCGGATCTGGTAGTCGGTGTAGCCGTCGCCGAGCACGTACACGTCGCCCGCCAGATCCAGCTCGCGCAGCTGCAGAATCTTGCCCCCGTCGCGGCTGAGCACGTTTTCGGGGTCGAAGCCGGTGATGCGGCCGTCCTCGGCGAAGGTGAAGGTGTTGGCCAGCACGTGGTCGGCCTGAATGCCGAAATCGGCCACCACGGGCTCGATAAACTCCCGAAAGCCGCTGCTGACGATGAACACGCGGCCGGGAAACCGCTCGAAGAAGGCCCGGTTGCGCACGATGCTCTCCGACACCTTGCCCTTGAGCTGCTCGACCAGCAAGGGCAGGTGCTCGCGCCGGGCCGGCAGCAACGCCAGCCGCTGCTTCAAGGATTCCGAGAAGCTCAGGCTGCCGCTCATGCCCCGGTCGGTCAGGGCCCGGATTTCACCGACTATCGTTGAGCGGTCGGGGTGGCCGCGCAGGGCAATATCGGCCAGCTCGTCGAGGCCTTCCACCTGGGTGAAGGTGCTGTCGAAGTCAATAATCAGGTAGGGCAGCGGTGTGGTTGGTTGGGGCATAGTGGCGGTAATATCGGGCACAAATGCCACTTGAGCGGGGAAATTATTGCCGGCCGGAATTTTCCGGGGCCGATGCCAACCTTTCGCCGCGCGGCGGCCTCCCCATAGTACCAACCTACATTCTTACGGCCACATGAAGAAAATTACCCTGCTATTTCTCGGTCTGTTAGCGGCTGAGCTGGGCTACGCCCAAACCACGGAAGTATCCCTGCACCTGACTTCGGGCTTGTCCAACTTTCGGGGCAAGAATGCCACTGAAACGACCGCCATTATGGTGCCCGACAACGAGGCCGTGCCGCCCTACAAGTATTTGTATACCCTGATGGACGTGCCCTACGCCGCCGATCCGTTCGGTAAAAAGCTGGGAGTGTCGTACGGGGCGGCCGCGCAGGTGCAGCACGTTACGGCCCGCCACCTGGTATTTGGGGCGCAGGGCGGCTACGAAGTATTGCGCAGCCGCACGCCGATTTTCGTGGTGTTCGATAAGCATGATTTCGGCCTGTCGGCCAAGGGCCACGCCACCTTGGCCAACAGCTTTATCAACCTGCACCCGTTCGTGGGCTACCGCCTCACGCGCGGCCCGCTGGATTACGACCTGACCGTCGGCCCGGAAATCGGGTTGTTGCAGCGCAGCCACGAAACGGCCGAAGCCACCCTCACGGACTTCAAAGATGCCGCGTACACCACCGATCTGGAGCGTAGCCAGCGGAAAGTAGACGTGCGGGCCCGCCTCAACGCGACGGTGTATTACCATCGGCTGGGCTTTTCCCTGGGGTACTCCCTGGGCCTGAGCAAGTACCGGCCCGACTATGCCAGCAGCTCCGAGCAGCTATATTCGCAGGTCTTCCGGACCGGCATTTCGTACCGGATTGGGGTGTAAGCCCGCTGTTGACCCACTAACCGGGCAGCACCAGCAGGGCTGGTGCTGCCCGTATTCTTTGTTCTCTATTCCGAATGTGGTTATGAAAAAGTTTACGCTGTCTTGCCTCGCTGCTTTGGTTGCCCATCTGAGCTACGGGCAGCAAACCGAAGTATCAGCACACCTGACGTCGGGCGCGGCCTCTTTCCGCGGCGCGGCGGCGGCCAGTGAGGCTATGCTCGTGCTGCCGACGGCGGCCGGCGTGCGGCCCTACACCAACGACGCGTATGGCCGGCGGCCGGCTTTTTCGTATGGCATTGCCGGCCAGGTGCAGCGCGTTACGGCCGCTGGCCGCCTGCTGGGCGTGCAGGCCGGCTACGAATTTCTCCGCAGCCGCGTGCAGCTTACCAGCGTGCTGGACCGCAGCGGCACCGTAGTACTGGCCGATGGCCATACGACCCTGACCAACTCCGGCCTGAACGTACACCCCTTCTTCGGTCAGCGCTTCGACCTGGGCGGCGTGGCGCTGGATGTGACGGCCGGCCCCGAAGTGGGGCTGGTGCTGCGCAGCCACGAAAAAGGGGAGGCGGTGTCGGGGAAGGGCGTGCGCTACGGCGTGGATCAGGACCTGAGCCACCCCAGCGTGGACGCGCGGGCCCGGCTCAACCTGACGGCCTACTACCGGAATACGGGCCTGTCGTTGGGCTACTCCCGCGGGTTCACCAACTACCAGGGCGCGTCGGAAGGTGACGCAAACGGGCGGTACGCGCAGGTTTTCCGGGCCGGGCTGTCTTTCCGGCTGGGTTTGTAGCCGGCCGGCCGGGTAGTGGCCCCGCGCCAAGGCCCGGCTTAGCTTTCGTAGAACTCGACCGGCAGCCCGTCAGGGTCCTGGATGAAGGTGAAGCGGCGGCCGGTGAATTCGTCGGTGCGGATGGGCTCGGAGCTGACGTGGTGCTGGTCGAGCCAGGCCACGGTGGCGGCCAGGTCAGACACGGCGAAGGCCAGGTGGCGCAGGCCGGCGGCCTCGGGCCGGGTGAGGCGGGGCGGGGGCTCCGGAAACGAGAACAGCTCGATGATGTAGTTGCCGTGCAAAGCCAGGTCTAGCTTGTACGACTGCCGCTCGGCGCGGTACACTTCCCGAATAATGCGCAGGCCGAGCACCTCGGTGTAGAAGCGCTTCGACACGGCGTAGTCGGAGCAGATAAGGGCAATGTGGTGGACGTGGAGCAGCGGAAGCATGGCAGGTAGAAAATAAGCCAGCAACAGGCCAGCTCACCGGCAAAGCAACGAAATCTAGCTGATCCGCTTGGCGTCGCAGGCCGGAATCCACTGGTCGTTTTGGCAGGTAGGGCAGCGGGCCAGGGCACCCTTGGCCAGCTCCTGCACCGTGCCGCAGGTGCAGCAGGCGTGCGGCCCGGCCTGCTCTACGCGCCGCTGCGGGTGCAGCAGCAGCTCGGGCCAGATGGGCAGCCCCGGCACGGTATCCTCGTCGGTGCGAAAGTAAATGCTGACGTCGCCGGTGGCCTCGATATAGGCCCGGCGTACCTGGCCCAGGTGCTCGACCTGCAACTGGCGCAGCTCGCCAAACAGCTCCTTTTGGGTCAGGTTCTGCTGCCGGAACTCGGGCAGGCAGATGCGGCCCTCATCGACCAGCAGCACGGGCTTGCCCTCCAGCCAGTCGCTGAAGCGGGGGAATTTTTCGGTGGCCCGGTTGAAAGCCAAGTACAGCAGCGGCACGACCACAAACACCACGGCCGCGTGCAGCAGCGGCGTGTCGTCGTAGAGCATGGCGTCGCCGGCGGCCGAGCCCAGGGCCAGGATGATGCTCAGCTCGAAGATGGACAGCTGCCGCACCCCGCGCCGGCCCGTCACGCGCAGGGCCCCGATAATCATCAGGTAGGTGAGCACGCAGCGCAGCACTACTTCCAGCAGAAACAGGGGCGGAGCATCGTCGGAAAACAGCAGGCGGTGCCAGTCGAAGGGTTGGATAGCGGCGGCGAGGAGCATAGGCACAGATAAACGTTCCTGGACTAACGCAAATAAGGCGGGGTGGTTCAGCCTGACGCCGGCAACCTGCCCGCCGCCGGACAACCAAACGCCCGGCCGCAACGAGTGCGGCCGGGCGTTTGAAGTACCTGGCAAAGGAAAACCAGGACTAGTCTTTGTCCTTAGGCTTCACTTTGGTTTTGTTGCGCTTGTCCTTGATTTTGGTGTCAGCGGGCACGGTCGTGGCCGGGGGCGTCTGCGTCACGGTCGTCGTCGTGGCCGGGTCTACCGTCGTCGTGGTCGATTCTACGGTGGTCTGGGTCGCGGGCGTGGCGGGCACGGCGGGCGTCGCCGGCGTGGCGGGCGTCACGGTGGTTTGCTTGGTCGTGGTGGTGGTGCTCGACTGGGCGCTGGCCGAATATGCACCCGTGGCAAGCAAGGTGGCGAAAACAAGAAGCTTCTTCATGGGAGCAATGTATTTCGTTGAACCATAAGCCGACTCTGGAACCCCAAAGTCGCCTTTCAGGATGGCTTTAACGCAGGACCACCCCGAAGGGTTTAGCGCAACGGCCGCCGGGCATCCTCTGGCGGCGGGCCGCGTAGAGCAGGCCACTGACAAAACCGCGCCGCAGCTGTTTACTGCCCGCACCCCTGCTTTATTCCTTTATGCGCACCCTCAAGAAAATTCACCGCGCCGCGTATTCCCCCATCGGCGACCTGGTAACCTACTCGCCGCTGCCCTCGCGCACCCTCGACCAGATTGACCCGTTCCTGTTTCTGAACCACCACGGCCCCCAGAAATACCGGCCCCACAACAACGGCCTGCCCTTCGGGCCCCATCCGCACCGCGGCATGGAAACCGTCACCTTTATCCTCGACGGCGACATTATGCACAAAGACAGCGGGGGCCACGAAAGCGTGATTACCGCCGGCGGCGTGCAATGGATGACGGCCGGCCGCGGCCTGATTCACGCCGAAGTATCGTCGGCGGAGTTCAAGCGGCAGGGCGGCGACCTGGAGATTCTGCAGCTGTGGGTAAACCTGCCGGCCCGCCTCAAGATGACCGAGCCCCGCTACCTGGGGCTGCAGAAAGAAGCCATTCCTAGCCTCTCGCTCGACGAAGGCAAGGTCACCGTGAACCTGATTTCGGGCGAGTTTCGAGGGCACAAGCCCGCCTTTGAAACCCTGTCGGATATTTCCCTGCAGACCATTTTCTTCCAGCCCGGCGGCGAAATAACCCTGGAAATACCGGCGGCGCACAACGTGTTTTTCTACGTCATCCGGGGCCAGCTCACCGCCAACGGCCAGCCGGTGGAAGCCCTGCACCTGGCCGAGTTCAACCACGACGGCGACTCGCTGCGCGTCCAGGCCGGCCCGGCCGGGGGCGTGCTGCTGCTGGGCCACGCCCAACCCTTCGACGAGCCCGTCGTGGCCCAGGGCCCCTTCGTGATGAACACCGAAGCCGAAATTCACCAGGCCTACGACGACTACCGCCGCGGCAAATTCGGCCAGTGGCAGGGCTAATTTTTAATGTGCTCAGGTGCTAATGTGTCATTAATGTGCTCAGGTGCTAATGTGGGGAATGTGCTGAATGTGGGGAATGTGTTCTGGCGAGGCGTAAGCCATTGCGAGCATCAAGCGGCGTCAATCCGTCCGCTGCTCGTGACCAACATTCTTTTCCCAGAAAGCCCTTTCTCGTTGTTACGGAAAGGGCTTTTCGTATTAGAAGGTTATGCGCATTTCAGCGGATGGATTGACGCCGCTTGATGCTCGCAATGACGCGTTTCTCACATTCAGCACATTCCCCACATTAGCACCTGAGCACATTAATGACACATTAGCACCTGAGCACATTAGATCCGCTCATACACCACGTACCCGTGCGGGGGCAGCGCGAGTTCGGTGTCGGTGGTTAGGCGCAGGATTTTGCCGCTGAACAGCTCCCGGTAATTTCCCTCGGCTACGTGCTGCACGCGCAGCGGCCGGGGGCGGCTGCCTACGTTTACGGCCACGAGCAGCGTCGCGGCTTCCTTGGCGCGGGTAAAGGCGTACACCTCGGCCGAATCGGGGGTGGAGAGGGGGCGGAACTGACTGCACGGGTCGCCGTTGAGCAGGGCCGGGTGCTGCTTTTTGAGGATCAGCAGCTTGGTGTAGAAGTTTTCCAGCGGGTAGGTACCCCACTCAATCGGGTCCTTGTCGAAAAACTTCAGGCGCTTTTTCAGGGCGGCTTCCTGCCCGCTGTACACCATCGGCATGCCCGGCAGCAGGGCCGCCAGCACCGCCATCGGCTGCACGTTGGGCCCCAGGCGCTCATACTCGCTGCCGTCCCAGCTGTTGATGTCGTGGCTGGTGGTGAAGTTCATCAGGTACACGCTGGGCGGGTACAGGCGCCGCTCGCGCGCCAGGTAGGCATTCAGGTCGTGGGCCGGGCGCTGGCGGCGGGCCACGCTGTCGAGCACGTCGTGCAGGCGCAGGCCGTAGGTCATGTCGAAGGCTTTTTCGAGCAGGTGGGTGTTGGGGTCAAACTCGCCGGGCTTCAGAAACGTCGGCGGAAACAGCTCGTCCCACTCCGCCAGCATGAAGACGGGCTTAATCTTTTCCAGCTCGGCCCGGGTTTGCTCCCAGAACGGGGTGGGCACCAAGCCGGCCACGTCGCAGCGGAAACCGTCGAAGCCGGCCTCCCGCACCCAGAACGCCATGCTTTCCTGCATGTACTGCCGCAGCTCCGGCTTGTCGTAGTCCAGGTCGATGACGTCCTGCCAGTCGGCTACCGGCGGCCGGAAGTTGCCCCGCGCGTCTTTGGTAAACCAGTCGGGGTGCTGCGCGGCCAGCTTACTGTCCCAGCTGGTGTGGTTGGCCACCCAGTCCAGAATCACGTGCATGCCCAGCTTGTGGGCCTCGGCTACCAGGTGCTGCACGTCAGCCAGGGTGCCCAGGTCGGGGTTCACGGCCCGGTAGTCGCGGATGGAATAGGCGCTGCCCAGCGTGCCCTTGCGGTTTTTTTCCCCGATGGGCTGAATCGGCATCAGCCACAGAATGCCCACGCCCATCTTCTGCAGCCGCGGCAGGTGCTGCTCGAAAGCCTTGATGGTCCCCTCGGGCGTGTACTGCCGGATGTTGACTTCGTAAATACTGGCGTTGCGGGCCCACTCGGGGTGCTGCACCGTGTAGGCCGCCGGCGCCGCGGCGCACGGGGCCTGGGCGGTGTCGGGCGACTTCGACGTGCAGGCGGCAGTCAGCCACAGGCCGGCGGCCAGCAGATGGGAAAGGCGGGAGTGAAGCATAGCCGCAAGTAAAGTTTTTCGGGCCAATAACCGGTTGCCGGGCAGCTCACAGCGCAACTACTGCCGATAAACGGAAACGCCTGCCCGTACCGACGGGCAGGCGTTTCTGCTTTTACGGTAATCGAAGAAGGCTTAACTGCCCGCCTGACTAAGCTGGGCCAGGTCTTCGGGGCTGAGCTGCAGCTCGGTGGCTTTCAACAGCTCCGTTACCTGCTCGGGAGAGGTGGCGCTGGCAATGGGAGCCGTCAGGCCGGGCTGGGCCATAATCCAGGCCAGGGCAACCTGGGCCGGCGTGGCCTGCCGGCGGGCCGCCACGGCATCGACGGCGGCCAGGATGCGCAGGCCCTTTTCGTTCAGGTATTTCTGCCCCACGCCGCCGCCCCGGGCGCTTTTCTGCAGGTCGGCCTCCGAGCGGTATTTGCCGGTCAGGAAGCCGGCGGCCAGCCCGTAGTACGGAATAACACCGAGGTGCTGCTCCTGCACCAGCGGCAGCAGGTTCTGCTCGAAGTCGGCGCGGTCGTAGAGGTTGTAGAGGGGCTGCAGGGTTTCGTAGCGCGGAAAGCCGTGCCGCTCGCTGGCCGCCAGCGACTCGCGCAGGCGCTCGGCCGTGAAGTTGGAGGCCCCGATAACGCGCACTTTGCCTTCCTGCACCAGCTGGGCGTAGGCGGCCAGGGTTTCTTCCACCGGCACGGTCGGGTCGTCCTTGTGCGACTGATACAGGTCGATGTAGTCGGTTTGGAGGCGTTTCAGCGAGCCTTCCACGGCCCGCAGAATGTAGTTTTTGGCCAGGCCCTTGTTGTCGGCATTCACTTCCCAGCCAACTTTGGTGGCAATGATGACGTCGTCGCGGCGGCCGCGCTGCCGCAGCCAGTGGCCGATGATGGTTTCCGACTCGCCGCCCACGTGGCCGGGCACCCACACCGAGTAGCCGTCGGCGGTGTCAATGGCGTTGCCGCCCCCGCTCACAAAGGCGTCGAGAATCCGAAAGGAGGTGGCCTGGTCGGCGGTCCAGCCAAAAACGTTGCCGCCCAGCACGAGCGGCGTTATCGAAAGGTCGGAGCGACCCAAGGTGCGGGTAGAAGCCATAGCGGTATGGGAATGAACAGAGGAAAAGGCGCCGCCAACGCGGCAGGCGTAGTAGTACTGAGTGGCTGCAAAATTGTTTTTGCAAGAAAAGTGACCATAGGTTAAATGATTTGTAGTCAATGGGAAACGGATGAAATGGGCAGGATAATACGACTAGCTTAGCTTCGAAAACCGCGGCGGCGCTGCTCCTTCCTGCTTCCGGGCTCCGTATATCCAAGCTGCATTGAGTTCACGCTTTAGAATACGTTGCCATGAAAAAACAGGGAATCCTGCTGCTCACGCTGGTATTGGGCCTGGGCGCGCTGCCAGTCGCGGCGCAGTCGGCCAAAAGGGCCAAGCACCACCTGACCCCCGCTAAAACCTATTACCTGGTGCTGCTGAAAAACGGCAGTGCGCGGGGGCAGGATCTGGAGACGGTAGCCACCATCCGGGCCGGGCACGCGGCGCACTTGCAGCAGCTTACCCGGCAGGGGCGCCTCACGCTGGCCGGCCGCTGCCCCGGCGCCAACAGCACTCTGGGCGGCATGTACATCCTCAGCGCCAAAGACCTGGACGAAGCCCGCCGCCTGACCCAGGCCGACCCCGCCGTGCAAGCCGGCAGCCTGACGATGGAAATCTACCCGTGGGTGAATCAGGAGCTGGGGCGGCAGCCGTAGGGGTGGAATTGCTGCTGGGCTACTCTTTCTTTTACCGTATTCTGCCGTTTCACGTATTTGGGCACAGACCTTGCCGGGCCGGTTTCTCTCCCGCGGTAATCCAACTTTTCAGCTTCGTGCCCGATGCGTTTTCTGGCTGTTTTTCTTTTGTTGCTCGTTCGTTTCAGCGCCAGCGGACAAGCCGTTACGGAGCGCGACTTCAAGAAGCATTTCGACAGCTACGGCCTGCGCGGCTCGTTTCTGCTCTACGACCAGCAGGCCAACCACTTCACGGCCTACGACATGGCCCGCTGCAACCAGGGCTACCTGCCCGGGGCCACGTTTGCCATTCCCAATACGCTGATCGGCCTGGAAACCGGCGTGCTGGCCGACACCAGCCACGTGTTTGCCTGGGACCAGGTGAAGCGCGACAATGAAGCCTGGAACCGGGACCTGCGCCTAAGCCAGGCCGTGCGGGCCGAGTGCCTGCCCTGCATGCAGCAGATAGCCCAGGAAGTAGGCGTGCGCCGCTACCAGCAAAGCCTGCTCAAGCTGAAATTCGGGCAGATGGTGGTGACGCCCGAAGTGCTGACCTCGTTTTGGATGGGCGGCGTGTCGCGCATCTCGCAGTTTCAGATGGTCAACTTTCTGCGCTTTCTCTACCAGGAAAAGCTGCCGCCCGCCCCGCGCAATCAGGCCCTGACCAAGCAGCTGTTTCAGCTGAAGGCCACGCCCCAGTACACGCTCTACGGCACCAGCGGCTACACCCAGCGCGCCAAGCTGACCAACGGCTGGTTTGTGGGCTGGCTGGAGCGGGGCGGCAACGTGTACCTGTTTGCCCTGAACGCCGAGCCCAAGGACGGCAAGCCCGCCGACGAGAAGTTCATCGAAGGCCGCCGGGCCATTGCCGAGCTGATTTTGCAGGAAATGACGCTGCTGCCTAATTAATTTTCCGTGCCGTCCCGTTGTCCGTACCCGGTACGCGGCCGGGTCAGCCCGGGCTTTGTCGGGTGGCGGGTAGCCTAATCCCGCCCCCGGAATATCAGCTTGCAGGCTAATGAAATGGAACGTCAGGGAATGGCTAAAGCGCTACGGTCCGGCCGAGCTGCTGTCGGTGGGGGCCACGCTGGCGGCGGCTGGGCTGGGCTTTGAACTGACCGGCAGCTACGTGGCGGCGGCGCTAGCCGGTACCTGGGCCGGCAACGTGGCGTACTTCGGCTATATTCTGGCCCTGGATATCCGCCAGACCCGGCGGCGGCGCCGCGCCGCCGGCCAGCCCTACACCGGCCGGGTACTGCTGCGCAACCTGCGGGCCCTGGTCGTGGAATTTGGCCTGGCCGAGCTGTTCGACAGCCTGCTGATCCGGCCGGCCCTGATGTATTACCTGCCCAAAGCCCTGGGCAGCCTGAGCGGGGGCATCCTGTTGGCCAAGCTCCTGGCCGACGTGACCTTCTACGTGCCGGCCATCATCAGCTACGAGCTCAGCAAAAAGCGCCTGCGCCGGTTCGAGGAGTAGTTTTTAGTTGTTAGTTGTCAGTTGTCAGTTGTCAGGTCGCTTTTGCACTAACAACTAACAACTGACAACCGACAACTAACTTATTCACGCAGCAGGACCAGGCGCTGGTGCTGCTCCTGCATTTCAGCTACGTAGACGCCATGCGGCAGCTGGCGGCCCTGGGTATCGGTACCGTCCCAGGTGGTGGAGTAGGAGCCGGCCGGTTGCGCCCGCACCGGAAACGTGCGCACGATTTCCCCCCGCGCGTTGCGAATCAGCAGGGGAAAGCGGCCGGACTGGTGCTGGGTGTAGCGCAGCGTGGTGCTGGTGCTGAACCGTTGCGGACTGGGTGCCTCCAACGTCAAAGCTTCCGGAGCCGCACTACCCACTGGGGCCAGTTGCAGGCCGCGCACCGAGAAGCGGAGGGCTTTATCCTGGAGCAGGGCGTGCAGGTGCAGGGTCTGGCGGGCGGCATCGTACTCCCAATCGGTGGCCGGCACGGCTTGCCCATCAAGCAGCACGGCCGTGGGCGGGCTGATAACGCGCGGCACGTCCAGATTGAGCGTGCGCCACACCGGGCTGCCGGGGTAGCTGCCACTGGTGCGCACCTGAACATCAGCCTGCCCGTTGCGCAGCTTGCCGGTAAAGACTAGCAGGCTGAACTGGTGTTGCGCCTCCGCCTGGGCCGAGTGGCCATCGTCGTCGTAGAGCGTGAAGCTCGATTCGGGCACGGTGGTATCGGCGTAGTAGCGCACGTTCAGCGTGTCGGTGCGGTAGCGGGCGGTGGTGGGCACGTAGGGCGTCATCGGCAGAAAGGCCCCGGCCCGCACCAGCAAGGGCAGCTGGGCCAGGGGCGCGGCCACGCCCACGGTCTGGCTGCCGGCAAAGGCCTGGTGGGAATAGAAATCAATCCAGCGGCCGGGGGGCAGCACCACGTTGCGCCGCCGCTGCCCGGGCTGTAGCACCGGGGCCACGAGCAAGCTGGAGCCCAGCAGAAACTGGTCGTTGACGTTGGCCAGGGCTGGCGCGTTATTCGCCGCCAACTCCCGGGCTCGCCGGGCCGTCAGCCTTGCCGCGCCCCAGGTTGTCGAGGCGGCCGTGCTCCAGTTCCAGGTGGGGGCGGGGCTGGTGGCTTCGGCGGGGGCCTGCGCTTCCTCTTCCGGCGAGAGCAGGGCAAACACGGATTGCGGGTCGAGGCTGGTTTCGCCGTAGTTCAGGGGCCGGGCCAGGGGCGTGCCGGTCCGGGAGTTTTCCCAGGCCAGCGTGTAGAGGTAGGGCAGCAACTCGTAGCGCAGGCGGGCGTAGCGGCGCACGATGCTCTGGTAAGGCTCGGGGTAGTGGTAGGGCTCGGGCGCGACTACGCCGTGGGGCCGCATGATGGGGCCGAAGCTGGCCATCTGCAGCCAACGGGTGTACAGCTCGGCGTCCATGTTGGAGCCGGCAAAGCCCCCGGCGTCGGAGTGCATGTAGCCCACGCCGCCCAGGCCCATGCTGAGCATGATGGCCACCTGCGCCTGTAGCCCCGACCAGGACCGGCTCACGTCGCCCGACCACGGAAACACGCTGTGGCGCTGCATGCCCGCCCAGCCCGAGCGGGCCAGGTTGAACAGCCGCTCCTGCGGGTACTGCCGGGCGTAGCCGGCGCTCAGAATGCTGGTCCAGGCCTGGCCGTAAGCATTGTGGATGCGGCGCGTCGGGCCCGGGTCGTACACCATGTCGGCGGGCTGATTTTCCGGCTCGCCCAGGTCGCTCCACCAGCCGCCCACGCCGTCCTGCTTCAGCCTATCGTACTGCTGCCAAAGCCACTGGCGCGCCGTGGGCCGAAACATGTCCAGCAGCGTGGCCGGCCCGGCCCAGAACGACTCAACGGTGTAAGGCCGGCCCCGCGCGTCGCGCCCCACCAGGTTCTGGCCGCGCACCAGCGCATCGTTTAGGGAGGTGCGCATCACGTAGGGCTCCGAAATCAGGATGGTCTTGACGCCGGCCGAGTCGAGGCGGCGCATCAGGCGCTTCGGGTCGGGAAACTGCTGGGGCTGCCAGTGGAAGTCGCCCTGCCGGGTGGTGCCCCCAAACCAGTAGAGGTCCAGCACCAGGGCATCGAGCGGAAACCCGGCTTGGCGCATGCGGGTAGCCGTTTGCTGCATTTCCAGCTCGGTTTTGTAGCCAAAGCGGCTCTGAATCAGCCCCAGGCCCCAGCGCGGCGGCAGCGGCTGCCGGCCGGTAAGGGCGGTGTAGCGGGCCAGGATTTCGGCGTAGGAGGTGCCCGCAATGAGGAAGTACGCCAGCTGGTTTAGCCCTTCGCCGCGGTAGTCGAGCGTGTTTTTCTCCGTCGCGCCCAGGTCGAGGGTGCCGGGGGCGTGGTTGTCGAAAAACAGCATGTAGCCCCGGCTGCTCAGCACCGTGGGTAGGGTCACGTTCAGGGTTGGTTCCCCGTTCTGGTAGCCGTAGTGGGCCTCGTTGTAGAGCGTGAGCTGGCGGCCGCGCCGGTCGAGGGGCAGGGCCCGGGAGCCGGTGCCGTAGAGGTGCTCGTCGGGAGCCAAACGGAAGGAAACGCCCACGCCCGCCGCCGCGCTGCCGCCCGCGCCCTGCTGAAACGCCCCCGCCGCTTCCGCCGCCAACGGCTCGGCGCCCTGCCGGTAGCTGAGGCGCAGCGGCTTTTTCTGAATGACGATGGTCAGGTTTGAGTCGCGGCGGTAGGGCTGCCATTCGATGCGGTAGCCCAGATCCTGGTACAGATTGGTGGCGGGCCCCGGCCAGTAGGAGCCCCGCTCCAGCCCTGGGTAAGGCGACTCCTGCACTACGCTCACCGACGAATCGGGGCGCACCGGCTGCCCGGCCGGGTAGTACTCCACGCGCACGACACCGGCCGCGTAGGGCCGGACGCGCAGCGTGCCGCCCGTGGTGGTGCGAATGGTCAGGATGCCGGCCAGGTAGCGCAGGCTCTGGAAGTCGCCGAGGCCGGTGGTGGGGGCCGCCGGCCGCGCAAACGGGTCCCGTGGGGGCCGCCCGGGGCCGGCCTGTTGCGCCCAGCCGGGCAAAGAACTCAGGAAAAGGCCCAGCAGGACCCCGGCGCGACGAAAAAAGCAGCAGGACATGGCAGCAAAGCAAATGAGGCCGCCAAGATACGCCGTTGGCTAACGCCCGCCCAACCCGCCGCAGCAACGACCCGCGCACCCCGGCCGTAGAAAGTAGCTCAACCCCAACTCCCAACTCCCAACTCCCTACTGTCATGGCCCTTTCCTCCGACAACCTCAACGACCACCTCTATTCCACCAACCTGGCCCTGGGCGACCTGTTCAACAACCACACCTTCGCCCACGACCCCAGCGGCCTGATTCCGATTCTGGACAGCTGGGGCCCGCAGCTGCAAAACTCCCACAGCGCGGTGCTACAGGCGGCCGCCGACGAGCTGGGCCAGCTGAAAGGCTACCTGCAAAACGGCGACCGGCCCGGGGCCGCGGCCCTGATGCAGCGCTTGGGCGAGCAAGCCTCGCGGGCGGCCAGCAACACGCACGAAGTAGCCGGTGCCCACCTGCACAACGGCCTCGGCGACCAGCTGCGCCACCTGGGTCAGTTGCTGATTATGGCCTCCGGCAACCTGAAGTCAATGTAATTCCGCCACTTTCTTTCCGCCTCCTCTCACCAAAAAACCATCGGATGGCCACGCCAACCGACAACCAAGTGAAGTGGCGAATGAGTGAATGAGTGAATGAGTGAAGTGGGGTCGTTGCGAGGCACGAAGCAATTCGTCCTCTGCTAGCGACAAATGACTTTTCCCCGAAAAGCCCTTTCTCGTTGCGACGGGAAAGGGCTTTTGCTTGCACCGCGACGTTGCACTTCGCGAGTCATTAGAACAAGCTGTACGACCGTCGTTCAATGACTAGCGAAGTGCAACGTCGCGCTACGCAGTTCAGGCATCGGGGCTTTTTACAGTAGAAGGCTCGGCACATTTCAGAGGACGGATTGCTTCGTGCCTCGTAACAACCCCACTTCACTCATTCACTCATTCGCCCATTCACCTAATACCCCAGCGCCGTATCGTCGCCGCGGGGGTCGGCGCCGCCTTCGAGGCGGCCGTTGGGCAGCACCCGGATGGCGTCGACGCGGCCCCAGCGCCCCCGCGGGTTAATGGTGTAGCCGCGCTGCCGTAGCGAGTCGGCCGTGGCCTCGGTCAGGGCTGTCGGCTCGGCGTCAATCTGGTCGGGGAGCCACTGGTGGTGCAGGCGCGGCGCGGCCACAGCCTGCTGCATGCTCATGTCGTAGTCGACGACGTGCAGGATGGTCTGGAGTACGCTAGTAATAATAGTGCTGCCGCCGGGCGTGCCCACCACGAGTTGCAGCTTGCCGTTGCGGGTCAGAATGGCGGGCGTCATCGAGGACAGCATCCGCTTGCCGGGCGCAATGGCATTGGCCGTGCCGCCTACCAGCCCGTAGGAGTTGGGCACGCCGGCCTTGGCGCTGAAGTCGTCCATTTCATTATTGAGCAGAAAGCCCGCCCCGGCCACCACCACCTTGCTGCCGTAGGCCCCGTTGAGCGTGGTGGTGCAGCTCACGGCGTTGCCCTGGGCATCCACGATGCTGTAGTGGGTGGTCTGGTCACTCTCGTACGCGGGCAGGCCCGGGCCCGCCGTGACGCTTTTGCTCGGCGTGGCGCGGTGGGGCTGGGTGGAAGCCATGCGCTGCTGGTTGTAGTTGTGGTCGAGCAGCTGCGTCACGGGCACGCGGCCGAAGTCCGGGTCGCCGAGGTAGGTGGCGCGGTCGGCGTACACGCGCCGCTCGGCCTCCGTTATCAGGTGGACGCCGGTGGGCGAGTGCCAGCCGGTTTTGCGCAGGTCGAAGGGCTCCAGCATTTGCAGCATCTGGAGCAGCGCCACGCCGCCCGAGCTGGGCGGCGGAAACGTCAGCACGTCGTGGCCCCGATACTGGCCGTGGAGCGGAATACGCCACTTAGGCTGGTAGCTTTTCAGATCCTGCTGCGTAATCAGGCCCCGGCCGCGCTGCATTTCGCTGGTGAGCAGCTCGGCGGTGCGGCCCTCGTAAAAGCCGGCCCGGCCCTGGTCCCGGATGCGGGCCAGCGTCTGGGCCAGCTCGGGGTAGCGGATGGTGTCGCCGGCGTGCCAGGTGCCGTTGTCGGCGGCCAGGTAAGCCAGGGTTTTCCCGGGGTTATACTTCCGGAAAATGTCCCGGTAGGAGTTCAGTCCGCTGGCTTCCTTGGCCGTGAGCGGCAGACCGTGGGCCGCCAAATCGACGGCGGGCTGCACCACTTCAACCCAGCTGAGCTGGCCCAGCTTCTGGTGCAGGGCCACCATGCCGGCCACGGTGCCGGGCACGCCCACGGCCAGGTGGCCCGCCGTGCTCAAATCGTTTATCACGTTGCCCTGCTTATCCAGGTACATGTCGCGCGAGGCAGCCGCCGGGGCGGTTTCCCGGAAATCCAGGGCGCCTTCCTGCCCGTCATGGCCCCGGTAGAGCAGAAAACCCCCGCCCCCGATATTTCCCGCCACGGGCAACGCCACGGCCAGGGCAAACTGCACCGCCACGGCCGCGTCGTAGGCGTTGCCACCCTTTTGCAGAATCTCCAACCCGATGCGCGAAGCCGCCGGGTGGGCCGACACGACCATCGCCTTGGCCGCCGTAGCGCCCAGCGCCGGCGCAACGCTGGTAGCAGGGGCTGCGGCCGGCGCGGCCGGCGTAGAAGCGGTAGTGAGTGGGGTGGTGCGGGTGCAGGCCAGCAAGGCCGCCAGGGCCAGCAAGGAAAGGCGAGGGTTCATGCGGTGAAGATAGGCGAAGTAGCCAGGGCCGCGCACCCGCGTAAGTAAAAACGCCTTCGGGCAGCCGGGGCAGCCGGCTGGGTAGTAAACAAATAAAAATAATTTCTTTTACTACCAGAACAGTGGGTGTCGGGTGGTAGTAAAGAATTAAAAATATTTTTTTTTACTACCACCCGGCAGTCCGCCCGCTGGGACAAAAAGCGTCAATCAGGGCGAAGTCTTGGCAAACCCAGGCGTTGAGGTCGGCCGCGCGGCGTGCTACCTTGCGCCGGTCCGGCCGCTGTGCGCCGGGAATCGTAGATTGAGCTTCAACCTCTCCCGTTGCTATGGAAACTTCTTCCCTGACTGCCGCCGCTGAGCCCTCGTTGCCCCTGGTGCAAAACGACCCCTGGCTGGCACCCTACGAACCCGTTCTGCAAGCCCGCCAGCAGCGCCTGGAGCAGCGTCTGGCCGAAATTGTGGCCCAATACGGCTCCCTGGCCAAATTTGCCACCGCCCACCAGCGCCTGGGCCTCACCTACGACGGGCGCCGCCGGGGCTACTGGTTCCGGGAGTGGGCCCCGGCCGCCACCTACCTGTCGCTCACCGGCGACTTCAACGGCTGGGACCGGGGCGCCACGCCCTTGCAAAAAGGCCCGGATGGCGTCTGGGAAGTGTTTCTGGCTGATAAAGACTACGCCGGCCGCCTTACCCACGGCAGCCGCTACAAGGTGCACGTGGGCGCGGCCAACGGCGGCAAGGACCGCCTGCCGGCCACTCTGCGCCGGGCCGTGCAGGACGAAGACACCAAGGACTTCGCCGCTCAGGTGTGGCGCCCGGAGGCCCCGTTTACCTGGACCGACCAGAAGTTCCGCATTCAGAACTACGTCCGGGAGCCGTTCATCTACGAGGCCCACGTGGGCATGGCCACCGAGGAATACCGCCTGGGTACCTACCGCGAGTTTGCCGAAAAAGTCCTGCCCCGAGTGCAGAGCCTGGGCTACAACTGCATTCAGCTGATGGCCGTGATGGAGCACCCGTACTACGGCTCGTTTGGCTACCACGTGGCCAATTTCTTTGCCGCCTCTTCCCGCTTCGGCACCCCTGAAGACCTCAAATTCCTGATTAATGAGGCCCACAGCCGCGGCATTGCGGTATTGCTCGATGTGGTGCACTCCCACGCCGTGAAAAACGAAGCCGAGGGCCTCAGCAACTTCGACGGCTCGGGCGGGCAGTATTTCCACGAGGGCGAGCGAGGCAACCACCCCGGCTGGGACTCCAAGCTCTTCAACTACGCCAAGCCCGAAGTGCAGCAGTTTTTGCTGAGCAATCTGCGCTACTGGCTCGAGGAGTTTCACTTCGACGGTTTCCGCTTCGACGGCGTGACCAGCATGCTTTACCATCACCACGGCGAGGGGGTGGCCTTCGGCAGCTACGACCAGTACTTCGGCCCCGAGGTCGACGAGGACGCGGTGCTCTACCTGCAGCTGGCTACCACGCTGGTCCACGAGCTTAAGAAGGGCGCCCTGCTCATTGCCGAAGACATGAGCGGCATGCCCGGCCTCTGCCGCCCGATTCAGGAAGGCGGCATCGGCTTCGACTACCGCCTGGGCATGGGTATTCCCGACTACTGGATCAAGCTGCTCAAGCACAAGCGCGACGAAGACTGGAGCCTGGGCGAGCTGTGGTACACGCTCACCAACCGCCGCCTGGGCGAAAAAACCGTGGCCTACGCCGAAAGCCACGACCAGGCCCTGGTGGGCGACAAAACCCTGGCCCACTGGCTGATGGATGCGGCCGTGTACCACAACATGCACCGCGACGACCCCAGTGACGTGGTGGCCCGGGGCCTGGCCCTGCACAAGATGATTCGGCTGCTGACTTTGGCCCTGGGTGGCGAAGCGTATCTGAACTTTATCGGCAACGAGTTCGGCCACCCCGAGTGGGTCGACTTCCCGCGCGAGGGCAACCACTGGAGCTACCAGCACGCCCGCCGCCAATGGTCCCTGGCCGACAACCCCGACCTGAAGTACCAGTTCTTCCAGGCCTTCGACCAGGCGATGGTGACGACGGCCCGGCAGCGCCGGCTCTTGTCGGCCCCGCCGGCCAAGGAGCTCAACCAGGACAATACCAACCAGGTGCTCATTTTCGAGCGGGCCGGCCTGATCTTTATCTTCAACTTCCACGTCACGGCCAGCATTCCTGATTACCGCTTCTTCGTGCCCGAGCCCGGCCGCTACCGCATCATCCTGACTTCGGACGCGGCCGAGTTCGGTGGCTTCCAGCGCGTGGACGACTCCTTGATTTATGAGACCTTCGAGGAAGACGAGGTCAACAAGCTGAGTTTGTACGTCACCAACCGCACGGCTTTGGTATTAGCCCGGGTGTAGAATAAGGTGCGACAATACCAACAAAGCCGCCCCGGCCGCAGCCCGCGTTAGGACTGTTGCCGGGGCGGCTTTGTTGGCAAGTACTACTTCCGGGCACTGCTATTCTCAGAGGACTTGCTGGGTGCTATCATTGCCAACGGCAGGTAAAAGGTATTGCCGCGCAGGGTGTACGCCCGAGCCTGGTACTGCATCCCGTAATAGGTAAACAATGCGTCAGCCTCAGCGTACGGCTTAGGGCCTAGCTTCTTGTTCTTGTTCAACTTGCTGTAAAGGACGTGCTCGGTGTTGGTAGGTTCGAAGTAGTCGAGTAGTTTTCTGTACACCAAGAAATTGCGAATCGGCCAGATGATGAGGAAATACGCAATGCCGGGCATAACAATCAGATAGATAGGCAACCGCAGAATACCCCCGACCCCGTCCCGTAGCCGGAGCAGCTCATAGGCAGCTATAGCAGTGAAAACGATACTGCCCAGCAGTAGAATTTTTACGCCTTCCCAGTTTTGCTTGGTAAGCGCCGTGCGCAGCGCCTCGGGTATTTGGGGCATAGCTGATTAGCTCAGCTTTTTGCCGGCGCTAATCAATTCCACCGACTCCTTGATGCGGCGCATGCGGGTTTCGGGCTTTTTGGCGCGCTCGATCCACTGCACGTACTCGCGGCGGTAGGGGTAGGGCAGCTGGTCGAACTTGGTGCGCCAGCCCGACTGCGCCAGGGCCCGCTCCAGGTCTTCGGGCAGCTCGAACGAGGCTTCCTCGGTGTCGAGCTGCAGCACCACGTCGACCGGCAGGCCCCAGGTTTTGTCGATGGCCCGGCGGATTTGCTTGCCCACGGGCAGCATGTACTCGCCGTCCTTGTTCTGCACCAGCGTCAGGCGAAACGGAAACCCGTCGATGGTGCCGCGCACGTGAAACGGGGGCTTTTGCTGGAATGCCTCGCCGGGGGCAAACGGAATCAGAACCTGGACGCCGCCGTCGGTGTCATCCAGTTCCAGGGTGGCTGCAAAGCGTTGTTCGAAAGAATCGGACATGAAAAAGGGAATGCTGTGGGTCGCGCCGGCTCAGGCGCGGGGAGTCACATGGGTCAGTGCGTCGTTGATGGCCGCCGTGTCGTTGGCATCAATCACCCGAATCCGGGTTGCGGGAAGGTTGTAAAAGGACGTCAGGCGCTGGGCCAGCTCGTCGGTATTGGCCAGCACTAGGTCGGCCCGGCGCAAAGCTAAGCGTTCCAGCTCCAGAATCCAGCCCCGGTCGGCCGGCGAGTCCCGGTCGGCGGCCAGGGTCTGCACGTGCAGCACCAGGGGGCGGCCCGTGAGCTGCCGGATTTCCAGGGCCGCCAGCCAGGCGTGCCAGTCGGCGGCGTAGACCACCCCAAACGGCTGACTCACGGCCAGGGGCGTGGCAAACCGGGCGTACTGAATGACCCGGAAATTGAGGTCGGCGGCGTTGTCGGCGTTGTCCAGCGCCTTGAGGGCCTGCACGAACGAAGCCCGCGCGGCCGTCTGCTCGGCGGCGGGCGTGGCAGCCACCGGCTGACTGCTAGCCGCCGTTACGGGCGCCGCAGCCTCCTCCGGCGTCAGCGTCAGGTCGTCGGCGGCCTGGGTGAGGGCGGCGGCTTCTTCGGCCCCCAGCTCGTGGGTAGCCTCGGCAAAGATATCCTCGTTGAGCAGGTCCGGGCGGGAAGCCGGGGCCGCGCTGGCCGCCGGAGACGCGGGGCTCGGCAGCGCCGTACCCTGCACCACGGGCCGGGCGGCGGTGGTAGCCGTACCCTGTAGCGCGGCCACGGCGGCCGGAGTTTCCGGGGTCGGGGCCGAGGTGCTGGCGCCGGCGTAGGGGGCGGCCGGGGCCTGCCAGGAGCCGGGGGCAGCGGGGCGGCGGGCGGTGGCCTGGGCCGCCAGTTGGGCCGCACTCAGCAGGTTGAGCCGGATAACCTGGTCGGCTGAAGTTAGCGCCGCCGCCTCGGGCAGCTGGGGCACGATAACCGATACGGGGGCGTGCTCGGCCAGCTGGCGCGAGAGGCGCAGGGCCGCTACCGAAGCCGCGTCGGCCGCCGGGGCCGCTTCATCCCAGCCCAGCAATAACACGTTGAGAGGATGACTTTCCATAAGAATCAGGCGGTAACGACGAAAGAGAAGCGAAAGAAAAAGGGCTTGGTAGCCCTGTAATACGGTTTCAGCGGTTGCGGCGCTAATGTTAGGCAAAATTCGCGGGAATCATTTTTACCTTGCAGGCTTAATTGTTGCGCTTCCGGCCGGGCCGGAGTTTTTTTGCCCACTTCTTCCAGACGACCCTTCGATGGCCGATTCGATTCAGGAAAACAACTACATGGTCAATGACTTGGCCGCCAAAGGGAAGCAGGAGTTCTTCCCCGGTCAAGTCCTTTCCTGCACCCAGCAGGGCCCCGATTTCCTCTTCACCTGCGACAATGGCGTGCAACTTAGCGTGCAGGTCATTACCGACAAAATTTTACGCTTCCGCTACGCCACCGAAGCCGGCTTCGCCGCCGACTTCAGCTACGCCGTGCCCGCCGATCAGCCCCGGCAGGCCCTGGAGTTCCTGGAGTTTCGCGAGAAGCCCGACCACTACCGCATCACCACCGAGCGGCTGATCTGCACCATCAGCAAGCAGAACGCCGCCTCCCGGGTGCTCGACCGCTCGGGCACGCTTTTGTCGGCCGACGAAAAGGGCTTCCACTGGGAGTACGACTACGAAACCGGCAACGACATCGTCAAGATGAGCAAGCAGGTGCAGAGCGGCGTGCACTACTACGGCCTGGGCGACAAGCCCGACAACATGAACCTGCGCGGCAAGCGCTTCACCAACTGGGGCACCGACACCTACGGCTACACCAAGGGCTCGGACCCGCTCTACAAGAACATTCCGTTCTATCTGGAGCTGCAGCAGAAAATTGCCCACGGTATTTTCTTCGACAACACCTTCAAGGCCTCGTTCGACTTCGCCGCCGAGCGGGCCGATGTGACCAGCTTCTGGGCCATGGGTGGCGAGATGAACTACTACTTCATCTACGGCCCCACGCTCACCGAAGTCACCCAGGAATACACCCGCCTGACCTGCCCGCCCGAGCTGCCGCCCCTGTGGGCCCTGGGCTACCACCAGTGCAAGTGGAGCTACTTCCCCGAAAGCAACTTCCGCGGCATCGCCAAGGGCTTCCGCGACCGGAAAATTCCCTGCGACGCCCTGTACCTGGACATTGACTACATGGATGGCTACCGGTGCTTTACCTGGAGCCCGGCCCACTTCCCCGAGCCTAAGAAAATGGTGCGGGAGCTGGCCGAGGATGGCTTCAAAACCATCGTCATCATCGACCCCGGCATCAAGATTGACCCCAACTACAGCGTCCATAAGGAAGGCCTCGAAAACGACTACTTCTGCCGCCGCGCCGACGGCCCGCTGATGAAGGGCTCGGTGTGGCCCGGCCTGTGCAATTTCCCCGACTACACCCGCCCCGACGTGCGCGAGTGGTGGGCCGGGCTGTTCAAGGGCCTGATTCAGGAAGACGGGGTGCGGGGCGTGTGGAACGACATGAACGAGCCGGCTGTGTTCGAAAAGGGCACCTTCCCCGACGACGTGCGCTTCAGCTACGACGGGCACTCGGCGTCCCACAAAAAGGCCCACAACATCTACGGCATGCAGATGGCCCGGGCCACGGCCGCCGGCGTCAAGCAGTTCAGCTACCCCAACCGGCCCTTCACCATCACCCGCAGCACCTACGCCGGCGGGCAGCGCTACTCCTCGGCCTGGACCGGCGACAACATCGCCAGCTGGGAGCATTTGTGGCTGGCCAACATCCAGTGCCAGCGCCTGAGCATCTCGGGTTTCAGCTTCGTGGGCTCCGACGTGGGCGGCTTTATCGACACGCCCGACGGGGAGCTGTACGTGCGCTGGGTGGCCCTGGCGGCCTTCCACCCGTTCTTCCGCACCCACAGCTCCGGCGACCACGGCGACCAGGAGCCCTGGAGCTTCGGCGAGCAGTACCTCGACCTGGCCCGCGGCTTTATTGAGCTGCGCTACCGCCTGCTGCCCTACATGTACACCACCTTCTGGCAGTACGTGCAGGAAGGCACGCCGGTGCTGCGCCCCCTCACCTTCCTCGACCAGAACGACACGGAAACCTACCTGCGCATGGCCGAGTTCAGCCTCGGCGACCACCTGCTGGTGTGCCCCATCACCCAGGCCGGGGCCGATGGCCGCTGGATGTATCTGCCCCGCGGCGACTGGTTCTACTATTGGACCGACGAAGCCAAGCAGGGCGGTGCCGAAGTGTGGGCCAGCGCCCCGCTCGACCGGATTCCGCTGTTCGTCAAGGCCGGCGCCGTTATTCCGATGTACCCCTTGATGCAGTACGTGGGCGAGAAAACCGTGGACGAGCTGACTCTGCACGTGTACTTCAAGCAGGGCTCGGAAACCAGCGTCGTGTACGACGACGGGGGCGAGGGCTACGGCTACCAGCAGGGCCAGAGCACCACCCGCCGCTTCACCGTGACGGGCACTGCCACCGGCCTCACCCTGGCGCAAGCCATTGAGGGCGACTACCAGCCTAGCTTCACGACCTACCGCATCCTGTTCCACGGCCTGGGCTTCCCGGCCGGCGCTGCCACCGTCGACCAGGCCGCCGCGGCTTTCACCGCCGGCGAGTCGGAGGCCGGGCTGGCTTTGCCGGAGCTGGTGGTAGCCAGCTCCTTTGCCACGATTACCCTCAGCGCGGCCCCGGATACGGCCGGGTAAGGTATTTGTATATTTTAAGCAAAGCCCCGCTGCCTCAGTTCTGGCAGCGGGGCTTTTTTGCGCCCGTTGGGCCGCGGGTCTGCCCGGGGTTTCGGAGGCTGCTAAAAGGCCGTGTTGATCCTGCTAAAAGGGGGATTGGTGTAATAAATTATCGGCTGGCTGGGGCAACAGGTACGTTTGTATCATTCAACGGCCGCCAGACGACAAGCTGTGGTATCAGCTTGACAAGTGCTGCCGCCGATAAGCACCACCATCTTTTTCTCTCTTTTTTAACACACCTTTTACTGTCAGGTATTTATGAAATTTCCAGTACGTTTGAAGCTGTCCGCTCTGTTTCTCGGAGCCAGTGTTTTGGCCCTGTCGAGCTGCAGCAAGGATGAGTTGCATGATGTGAAGCCCAAAGACGCCGCTGCCGACTCCTCGTTGGCTGAAGTGCGGGCCGCCTGGGGCAAGTTTGTGAGCGACGTGCGGGCTGGTAAGCTGCTTGACCCCGAAGGGCAGTACGTGAAAGATGGCACCATCGTGCCCAGCGACGGCAAGAGCGAGCGGGCACACCGTCCGAAGTTCGATGCCCAGCGCCGCGACATGAAGACCTTCGCTACGTTCGGCTTTGGCAACGAGCAGCACCTCATGCTGATCGAGGAGCCCATTGATGGCGGTGGCTACGGCGGTGGCGGCGGTTACGGCGGCGGCGGCGGTACTTCTTCCTACCAGGGCTTTGCCAGCAGCGAAAACCTCGCCGCCTACACCGGCTCCGACAACCCTTCCGGCTTCATCTACGACCTCAAGATTACCAAGGGTGGCGACGCTCCGCTGGATGGCTACACCATGGTCCCCGTCGACCTGAACCGGGGTGCTGGCGGGCAGTATATCTACCTGACGTTCACCCGTAACCCCAACAAAGTACAGAAAGGATCGGAGTGGGATAACTACTGCATGAACGGCACTTTCAACGCTTGCAGCGGCCGCGAAGTAGTTGGTCCGGTACGGGCCATCTGGTCGGAGGCCTACAACACCGGTGGCGCATTTCACGCCTGGCCCGGCTTCACCTTCCCAACCTGGGCTCCCAACGGCCTGGGTGGCTGGAAGCAGCCTGACCTGAACGACGGGGCCGGTGGCGACTACATCTACGGCTACCAGTCGAAAGACACCCGCGACGGTAACCCCATCGAAGTAGGGGTAGTGTACGGTTCGAGCAGCAGCGTAGCCCCGCCCACGGGCTGGGTGCGGCAGGGTGTTGACCTGAACAAAGGCGCCGGTGGTGACTATGTGTATTTCTGCTACAAGCGCCGCTAGTACCTCGCTATTTTATTTTTACTCAGACAATTATTACGCTCTGATAGTTATTTAATCTAAATTAGTTATTTTATAAAAAGGCCAGCTCTCTTGTGAGGGCTGGCCTTTCGTTTGTGAAGCGGCCGGGAAGAATAAACAGCCGGAGCTTTTTCTGATACTTCCGTAATTGATTATTCTACTGGTTTGAAAAACGAAGGCCCGCAACAGTCGAAGTTGCAGCCAACTCGCAGAAGAGTAACGCAGGAAAGAGTAGCTATTCCCCAGAAGCTACCTCGGCCCGCCAGCCACGCGGCTACTGCTTCTCTGGAGGCCCGATAGACCAGCCAGAAGCATTCCTTGCGGCCCGGTATACACCAAGTAAGGTTAGTAATGAATTGAAGATCAACGTACAAGACAGAGGTGGTCCGTGCTGGGCAGCGACTGAGTGCCGGAGAAGGCCGGATGTAGCCGCTGGCCGGGGGTTGGTCCTTCGCAAGCGGGAGTTGGTGTAATTTATTTCAATCGAGGAAATGAAGTGGGTATGTTTATATCATCAGAAGCGCACAACCACATGTCAGGGCACAGCAAATGAGTAAGCCGTTAAGATTGTAAAGGATATTTTGTGAATAATGTTAATGATAAACACCATATGGTATTTTAGATAAAGAAGGGGAAGGTACTATTCTTATTTTATTCGATGGTTATGTTATTTTAAGATTACCTATTTTATTGCTTATTGTTATTTATAAAAAATAGCCTGACCAATTTTTGGTCGGGTTATTTTTTTGCTGGTAATCCAGGCGGGAGAGCGGGCCGTAGTGCTACAGGTGGTCCCGCAGATACTGGTATACCTCCGGGTTGGAAAGCAGGCCCGCGTGGCTTTGCTGGGCGAATATCCGGGTGTGGATCTGGGAGTCGGCGGGCGGGGCGGGGTCGCCGAAGATGCGGCCGACGGCACTGCCGGCTCCCACGAGGCCATCCCCGAAATAATGATGCAGCGCCGAGCCCGCCGTTTTGAGCAGGGAGCCCACCAGCACGTGGTAGGGCACGCCCGGCAGCGGCGGCACCAGCGTGCGGGGCGGCATCAGCACGTCATCGGCGTGGGGGTTCTGCCAGTCCTGGTCGACCAGGAAGGCGTGCCGCAGATCCTTGATGCCGTTGCTGCGCTGATCCATGGCTTTGCTCAGAAAGCGCGTCGGGGCCACGTTTATCTTGCGTAGCATCACGGAGGTCAGGTGGCTGTTTTGCTCCAAAAACGACCCGTCGTTGGGCACGCCCAGCAGAAACACTGAGCGCAGCTCGGCAACCCACGGGGCCGGCGTCGCGGGGCCGTGGGTGCCGTAGTAGCCCGCCGAGCGAATGACCAGGCCGCCCATCGAGTGGCCCACCAGCACCAGCGGCCCGACGGCCCCGGCGTGGCGCGTATAGAGCTCGGAGAGGAGCTGGCTAAGCAATTGGCCATTCTCGGAGATGTGCAGGCCGCTGTTGTAGCGCACATACAGGCAGCGCACCCCGGCTTCGCGCTGTAGCAGGGGGCCATAGCGCGGGGTATCGGGCGAACCGCTTTGCCAGATCATTTCGTCGCCCATCAGGCCGTGCAGAAATACGACGGTCGGCAGCGGCGGACCGGCCAGGGGCAGGTCGGCCACGGCCACGTCGGCCCCGAGCTGCCGGAAGCTCATCTGAATGGCCCGGTAGTCGTGGCGGGCGGCCAGCTGGTCGCCGATGGCCCCGTTGAGAATCGGCAGGGTGAAGTGGCGGTAGGCCTGGCCGGTCTGGTACAGGTAGTCGAGGCCCTGGACCGGAAGCGAAGCCGCCCTTCGCGCGGCGGCCGAAAAGCGGCTCCAGCGCGAAGGGCGGTCAGCAGAGTCACCGGTAGGTGAGGTAGGTTCGGTCACGGAATCAGGAGCTTTTGAACAACCGGGCCATCGGGCGTATCGAGCAGCAAGGTATACATACCCGCTTTCTGGCCCCGCAAATCTACGCGCCGCGGACCAAATGAGTTGGCCGCAGCCTCCGGCTGCCGCAGCACCACGCGGCCCGTGGCATCCGTCACGGTGAAGGCCGCCCGGCTCCAGCTGGCTTGCTTGGTGTGGGTCAGCAGAAACAGGCCATCGGCGCTCGGGTTAGGATACACCGAAACGGCGGCGTTGCGCTCCGCGTCGCGCGTGGGCGTGGCCGTGCCGCTCATCACCACATCGTCGATAAACAGCAACCGGCCGACCGTCGGCTCTTCCGCCGTGCTCGATACAAACAGGATACGGATAGAATCGGGGGCTACGGAGCTGATGTAATCCAGGGGCAGCGTCACGAGGGTATAGCCCGCGGCCGGGGCCAGCTCAATGGCCGCGCCCCCCACGAGCTCCGCCTCTGTGCCGTTCCATTTGGTGAGCACCACCTGGGCCCCGGCCGTTTCGTTGGCCGCGGCGGTGCCGGTGAGCTTATAGTAAAACTGCATGTTGGCCGGCCGGGCCGTAAACGGAATGCCGCCGGGGAAGTCCGCATCCAGATTGGGGTTGGACCCAATGCCCAATACGCCCGGGAAGGTGGCCCCCAGCAGGGCATTGGTTTTGGCTTCGAGCTGGGCCGCGTAGGTTCCGCCGTGCTTATCCGTAGTGCGGGTGGTAGTGCCGGTGGGCAACGGAAAGCCTATCGACGAGAGGATGTCGTCGAAGGTAAACCAGCCGGTCGGGGCCAGGGCGGCACCCCGGTTGGCCCAGGTTTCGAGGTTGCCGTTGGGCAGCGTTTGGGCGGAAGCCGCCGAGGCAGCCGTCAGGCCGCTGAGCACTACCAGGCACAGGCGTACAAGTTTGTTTTTCATAGCAAGCGGGGTTGATGTAGACAAGAGATGCGAAAACCGGCTCTGTGGTTGCCAGCTGCCCCAAAGGTAAGGCCTGGGAGGCGGTAAGTCCAATCACATCTTTGGGCGATGCTACTCTACCGGACGGGCCCGGGGCTTGAAAAGCGCGTAGGCCAGGCCCAGCAGGCTGCCCGTGAGCAGGCCGCCCAGGTGAGCCGCATTGTCGGTGGTGGTGCTGCCCAGCAGGCCGGCTTCCAGCTGGCTGGGCACCAGCAGCAGCACCAGCCAGAGCAGGCCGTAGCGCTGCTGCCGGCTCTGGGGCACGGCCCCCGTCACGGCCAGGGCCAGCAGCAGCCCGTAGAGGCCGAAAATAGCGCCCGAGGCCCCCACCGAGTTGATGCCCCGCGTGTGCCACCACACGCTGGTCAGGCTGCCGCCCACGCCGCTGAGCAGATAAAACAGCAGCAGGCGGCCCGGCCCCACCAACGACTCGGTGATGCGGCCCAGAAACAGCAGGGCCAGGGAGTTGAGCAGCAAGTGCGCCAGGCCGCCGTGCAGAAAGCAGCTGGTGAGCAACCGCCAGGGCTGGCCGTGCAGGGTAAGGGGCGAAAAGTTGGAGCCCCAGGCAATCAGGATGGCGGCCTGGGGCTGGAAAACGTTGGCGCCGCCGGCCACCATCAGGCCAAACACCAGGGCATTGAGCAGCAGCAGCAGCGGAGTAATGACGTTGCCGGCGCTGGGCCACAGCAGGCGCCGAAGCGTGTCGGCGGCCAACGGGTACCACGGCTGCTCTTCAGCCGGTGGGGAAGTGGGCGGGGCTACCGGCTCGGTCGGCTCCGTCGGCGGGACCAGGCCGCGCCGTTGCAGCTCGCGCACGGCGGCTTCGCCCAGGGCGGGCGGGTAGCGCCGGGCATTCTGAGCCATGTACAGCAGCTCGGCATCAGGTTTTTCGGCAAACAGCGCAGCCAGCTTCGAATCGGCAGCCATAGGGAGAGCAGGCAAGGGGAAAGTGGGATAGAAACCCGGCCGCCGCCGAAAAGTAAGCGGCAGCCCCGAATTTATACCTGCGGCGACGCCTGGCGGGCCTCTTCGGCTTCCACGCGCCGACGCAGCTCCTCCATGGGCCGGATGCGCCGCGCCGCCGGCACGCCCAGCAGCGCCTGGCGCAGCACCGTCACCGAATCGTTGAAATACATCAGGCCCTGGTCGAGGGGTGGGCGGCCCGACAGGTAGAGGCCTTTCATAGTAGTCAGGGTTTCGCGCCGCACCAGGGCCGCGTGGTGCATGCTGGCTACCCGCGCGCTCATCGTGGGTTGCAGCTTGTGGTCGTACACCAGCACGCTGGTCAGGCGCCGCCACTTATCAAGCGTCAGATCAACCTGGCCGGGAAAAGTTGAGTCGATGCGGGCGGCCAGGGCCTGCTGGTAGAGGTAGTCCGACTGGTTTTCGGCCTCCCAGAAGCGGCGGGCCAGCAGCAGAAACTTGCGTTGGGCCGTGGTATCCCGGCGCTCCGGGGTGGGCAGGGTGGCGGGCATCTGCCCCAGCTGGGCCGTCGTCAGGGAGTCGAAGGAAGGCAGCACGTGGGTTGGCACGGCCACCAGCTCCCGTTTGGGCACCGGCCCCAGCTTGTTTTTCCAGTTTTTGTTGCCCACCGGCCACCAATACAGCGCGGCGGCCAGCCCGAGTAGCCCCAGTAGCAGCGCCGGTAGCTGCCAGCGGCGGGGCGGGACATCGTCCGGCTCATCAGTCGCCTGCGCCGTTTCAGGAGCCGGAGCTACCGGCAGCGCTACTCCGCGCCGGGCCAGCTCCTGGCGGGCGGCCCGCACCAGGTCAGGGTGATAAAAGGACGGGTTCTGGGCCAGGAAAAGCAGCTCCGCATCCGTCTTGGACTGGAGAGAATCGGGACCGGGAGAAAGAGGGGCAGACATGGCGCAAGCTCAACGATAGGGGTAACGGGCCGCCTGTAAGTTGGGAAAAAGCCCGGGAAAAGCGGCCGGCTTTTGTCAACCAGCCCGCCCGCCCGGCGTATAGCCTGGTAAACGCCGGCCGCCCCCGGGCGCCGGCTTTCCTTCACCAGCCACCTCCTCGTATGCAAGATCCCCAGGAAATTCCCACCGACGGCCGCGACATTCAGCAGGCTACCACCTCCCAGTCGGAGCAGCGCCAGCCCGAGGGCCGGCAGGCGCCCGGCACCGAGGCTTTGCGCGGCCTCAACGCCGATGACAACTCCGGCAGCGGCGGCACCGAAGGCGGCCACGAAATCAAGGGTAAGCGCGTGAGCACCGGCCCCAACTACGACCAGCCCGGCAACGCGGCCGACGGCGACGTGGGCGGCAGCTCCACCTCAGCCGGCACCGGCGTATCGGGCGGCGAAACCGGGCAGGTTCCCCAGCTTTAATTGTTCGTTGTTCGTTGTCAGTTGTTATGCCGTTCAAACACAATAACGAACCACTGACAAGGAACCACTAACAACCAACAACTGACAACCAACAACCAAAAAATCATGTCCAATCATTCCAGCAATACTTCCGCCGACAGCGACGCCAAGCGCGTGAGCACCACCAGCCAGGGCCAGGACGAAACCTCGAAAAACGAGGCCGCCGCCACCGCCCAGAAAGCTCAGCCCGAAGGCCAGGAGCCGCAAAACGATGCCACCACCAGCACCCAGAGCAACATGGGCAACGGCGACGGTATCCGCGGCGAATACGGCGACGCCAGCCAGACCAACGGCATGGAAGGCGGCACCAAAGACGACGCCGACACCCGCAAAAACAACAACTAAGGCTTTCCACCCCAAACCTTAGCCGAGAAGCCGCCCCGGTTGCGCACAGCAGCGGGGCGGCTTTTTCGTGCGGTTGTGGACCGGAAAGCTGCGCTAACCCGGGCTGCTAGGGCATCTTTGGGGCTCATTGTTAGCTTTACGGCCCCGCGCGGCCCGCTGCCGGCGCGGTTTATCTTTGGACTAACTGACTTTCGATGAATTCCCTTGCGTATCTGGCGCACCTGCAGTACACCGGCCCGCTCACCGTAAATCTGCCCACGCTACGGGAACTGCAGGCGGCGCATCTGCTGCGGGTGCCTTTCGAAAACCTGGACATTCACCTGGGTCGCCCCATCGAGCTGGCTGGCAGCTACGCCAAGATTGTGGAGCAGGGGCGGGGCGGCTTTTGCTACGAGCTCAACGGCGCGTTTGCCGAACTGCTGCGCGCCCTGGGCTTTACGGTCCGGCTGATTTCGGCCCGGGTGCACACCGCCGGCAAGGAGTTTGGGCCCGAATTCGACCACATGGCCTGCCTCGTTACCCTGGGTGGCACCGAGTATCTGGTCGACGTGGGCTTCGGCGAGTTTAGCCTCGGTCCGCTGGCCCTGACGCTCGACGTTGAGCAGGCAGACCCGCGCGGCCGGTTCCGGATAGTCCGCCACGACGCGCAGTATTTGCTGGTGCAGAAGTTCGACGGCAGCAGCTTTCAGCCCGAATATCTGTTCAGCGAAACTCCACGGGAGCTGACCGACTTTGCCGGCATGTGCCACTTTCACCAAACCAGCCCCGACTCCCACTTTACCCGCAAGCGGCTCTGCACCCGGGCTACGCCCACGGGCCGCGTCACGGTCACCGGCAACACGCTCAAAATCAAGAACGGCGAGAGCCTGACCGAAACCGAGCTGGCCGGTCCGGCCGAGTTTGCCCAGGCCCTGCGCCAGTATTTTGGCATGCAGCTGTAAACGCCCGCGAAGAGCCGCGGCGGCTTTCTGGCCGGCTCAGGCGGGCGGGAGAGAGGTTTTCGGGTGAGTATGCGGCCCGGCAACCCGGCAATAGCGCCGGATTTTAAGCGGGCGGCGGTGGCGGGCGGCGCGGGGGTGCGTAATTTGCGGACGATTTTTCCGTTTCCGTGCTGATGTTCCGATTGATTGCCGCTGCCCGCCCCGTTGCTCTTTGCTTTGCTTTTTTCCTGCTGCTGCTCGGTTTCGGCCGGCCGCTCCGGGCCCAGGACGGGCCGCCCAAGCGGGAGCTGCGCGGGGTCTGGATTGCCACCGTCGAGAATATTGACTGGCCCAGCAGCCGCACGCTCACGCCCGAGCAGCAGCGCCGCGAGTACCGCCGCATCCTGGACGTGCAGCAGCGCAACGGCATCAACGCGGTGTTTGTGCAGGTGCGCCCCGCCGCCGATGCCTTTTACCAGAGCGAGCTGGAGCCCTGGAGTAAGTGGCTGACTGGCCAGCAGGGCAAAGTCCCCAGCCCAGCCTACGACCCGCTGCCCTTCCTGATTGAGGAAGCCCACGCCCGGGGCATGGAGTTTCACGCCTGGTTTAACCCCTACCGGGCCAGCATGGACTCCGTGACGCGCCGCCTGGCCCCCAACCACCCCTTTAAGCAGCACCCCGAGTGGTTTCTGCGCTTCGGCGGCAAGCTGCTCTTCAACCCCGGCCTGCCCGAAGTGCGCAACTACATTACCCGGGTGATTCTGGACGTGGTGCGCCGCTACGACATCGACGGGGTGCACTTCGACGACTATTTCTACCCTTACCCCGAACCCGGCCTCAAGATTCAGGACGACGCGGCTTTTCAGCTCTACAATGCCGATAAGCTGAGCCTGGCCGACTGGCGCCGGCAGAACGTGAACAAGCTCATTGAGCACCTCCACGACACGATTCAGGGCACCAAGCGCTGGGTGAAATTCGGCATTTCGCCCTTCGGTGTCTGGATGAACAAGTCGGCCCACCCCGACGGCTCCGACACCCGCGCCGGCCAGCCCAGCTACGCCAACCTCTACGCCGACTCGCGCCTGTGGCTGCAGGAAGGCTGGATTGACTACATCGTGCCCCAGCTCTACTGGAGCACCAACTTCAAGCTGGTGCCCTACGCCACGCTGCTGGAGTGGTGGACGCGCAACCACTTCGACCGGCACCTCTACATCGGGCAGGGCGCCTACCGCATGCTGGAAAATACCCGCTCCGACACGACCTGGCGCAACCCGCGCGAACTGCCGCGGCAGGTGCGCCTCAACCGCTCGTACCCCACCGAAGTCAGCGGCAGCGTGTTTTTCAGTGCCCGCTCCCTGATGGCCAACCCGCTGCACACCCGCGACTCGCTGCGGCAGAATCTGTTCCGCTACCCGGCCCTGGTGCCCACCATGCCCTGGCTGGATGCCGTGCCGCCCCGCCCGGCCCAGAACCTGGTGCTCACCCGCGCCGCGCCCGCCATTACCCTCACCTGGCAGCCCGGCCCCGTGGCCGCCGACGGCGACGTGGCCCGCTACTTCGTGGTGTACCGCTTCACCAAAGACCAGCAGCCCACCCCCGACGACCCGCGCAACATCCTGGCCCTGGTGCCCAGCCGCCCCGGCATGTCGTCGGTGCTGGTAGACACCAGCGCCGTGCCCGGCACCGACTACGCCTACTACATAACGGCCGTCGACCGGCTGCACAACGAAAGCTCGCCGGTGCGGGTAACCACCCAGGGCAAAGCCGCCGAGGTAATCGTGGCCCAGGCCCCGGTCAGCCAGCCCGCGGCTCCGGCCCCGGCCCCGGCTCCGGCAGCCCCCGTTACCCGGCCCGCGCCCACGCCCGCGCCGCGCCCGGCCGTCGTGAAGCCCGAAACGGCGGCGGTTACCAAGGTGAAAGTCAAGACCAGGAAGCGCGGCTTTTTCGCCCGGCTGTTTGGCAAGAAGTAACCGGCCCGATTCACTTCGCCCCACAAAAAAAACCCAGCCAGACGGCCGGGCTTTTTTTATGCGCAGGTCAAAACTTACAGGGCTTTAATGTCCAGGGTGAGCGTGACGCCGGCCGCCGTGCGGCTGATGTTGGTGACGGTGAAAATAGCGTACTGGTCGGTGTCGCGCAGTCGGGCAATGACCACGTCGCCGACTACTACGTTGTCGAGCTGGATAACCTGGGCCGTGGCCGCGGCCGTCTGGTACGCCTGCCGGATGCTGTTGAGCGTAGCGGCCGAGTAGATGGCGGCCGTAGAGCGCACG
Organism: Hymenobacter aquaticus; assembly: GCF_004765605.1. Taxonomy (NCBI): domain Bacteria; kingdom Pseudomonadati; phylum Bacteroidota; class Cytophagia; order Cytophagales; family Hymenobacteraceae; genus Hymenobacter; species Hymenobacter aquaticus. Next base: position 1,630,447 of record NZ_SRLC01000002.1, read on the forward strand.
AACTTGGTCGGATTCTCGGCCTTCAGCTGCACGGTATTAGAAGCAATGCTGCTGATGGTCAGGTCCTTCGTGGTCGGTGGGCTGGCGGCCGGCACGCTGGTAAACGTTGTCAGGTCGTAAGCCGCCTGGTCGCCGCCGCCGGTGCCGGTGTAAATCAGCGTCGCCGGGCGAGTGGCCGCCAGCGGTGTGGCCGGGGTGGGCGTGATGGGCGGGGCCGTAGCCGTGGCCGTCCGGATGCTGGGCGCGGCGGCCGGGGCGGGTAGCGTGGGCTTGTCCTGGAAGCGCGACTTCACCTCGAAGCGGTACACGACGGGCTGGCCGCTGGAGCCGCTGGGCAGCGTCACGTCCACGTTCACGGTCGTGGCTGCCCCCGACTGTGCCCCGGTCCCGACCGGCACCCGCTGGCGGGCGGCGCGGCGCTCGGCCCCGGTGCCCACCTTCACGTAGGTTATCAGGCTGTCGATATCCTTGTAAAGCGTGCCGGTGGTGGTAATGGCGGTAGCCGAATTAATGCCGCCGTTGTTGAGCCGCACCGGGAAGCGCACCACGTCGCCGGGGGCCCGTGCCGCATCCGACGGCGCCGTCACGTTGGTGGCGGCTCCCACGGAAATGGTGGGCGTGGCCTCGGCCAAACGGAAGTTGAAGCTACGCACTTTGGTCTGCCCGTTGCCGGCTACCACCACGGCGTCCACGCGCACGTTGGCCTTGTTGGCCCCGGCCGGCACCGTGTAGTTCACAATCAGCGTATCGGCCCGGTTGAGGCGCGAATAGGCTGGCTTGTACGGAATGGTTTGCACCAGCACCGAGTCGCGGCCGGGCTCGACTTTCTGCAGAATCCGGATTTCGGTGATGGGCGCGGTTTGCTGGGCAAAGCGCAGCTCGAAGCTGACGTTTTCGCCCGTAGCGTACTTGGTGGTCGTGTTCAGGCTGTTGGCCAGGAAAGTCGGAATCTGGCCGCCTACTTCCTGGTAGGGCTCTTCCAGCTCTTTGTCGCAGGCGGCCAGCGCCGGCCCGAGCAGTGCCAGCAGCAGGGTGCGGCGGAGAAAAGTATAAGGCATAGGGGAGAAGTCTAGGAGGTGAATATCGAACCGAAACGCAGCGCGGGGCCGCCTTACGGCATATCCCACCACAGGGGCTTGGTGATGTAGTCGGGGGCGCTGGCGCCGAGGGCGGCCACGGCCTGCGGGTTGTACATCACCTCGGTAGCGCCCGGCAGCATCCGGCGCGGCCACTGATTCCCCAGCGCGGCCGGGGCCCCCACGGGGTACTTCAGGTTGGGGTAAATGGCGGGGTCGAAGTCGTAGCGGCGCAGGTCCGTCCACGACTCCGGGTTCAGAAACATGGCAATGTACTTCTGCTCCATAATGTTCTTGATGGTCAGCTGGGCCTCGGTCTGGGCCACGGCGCTGCTGGCCAGGTAGGCGTCAATCTGGGCCGGCGTGATGGTGGGAAAGGTCACGTTGGGGTTAGCAAAAGTGCCGCCCACCCCGATTTTGGTCATGTGGGCCCGGATGCCGGCTTTGTAGGCGGTCAGGGCCCGGGTTTTGTCGCCGGCCTTAAACGCGGCTTCCGCCTCGATGAACTTCAGCTCGTGAAACGTAATGACCTCAAAAATGCCCAGGTCGCGGGCGTACCAGCCGTTGTAGAAATCGGCCACGCCGTTGAGCAGGTTGCTGGTGGGCGGAATGCCGATGCCGGGGTCGGAGCCGCTGCTGCTGCCCGCCAGCATAATGGGCAGGCGCGGGTCCGTGACGCCCGGAAATGCCGCCCCGGCCACGGTGCCGTTCAGGTACTTGATGATGTTGTTGGAGAAGGTGGCCGTGCCGAAGTTGGCCCGCGTCACGCCGAAGATGTTGGTGGTGCCGGCCAGCGGGGCCACGGCCACCTGGTACTGAATCTGCGCGTCGTCGGCCGCGTTGCGGAAGCTGGCGCTAATCAATTGCAGAATCTGCTGCGGGTCGTAGCGGCTGGTTTTCTTGCTGAGGTGGTTGAGCTGCCGGGCCTTCAGGGCGTTGGCAAAGCGAATCCACTTGTCGGTGTCGCCGCGGTAGAGAATGTCGCCGCTGGGGCTGGGCACGCTGATGTAGAGGGGCCGGGTGTTTTCGGTGGCCGGCGTCTTCATCAGGGCAATTCCCTCGTCGAGCAACGACTGCACGGTGGCGTAAATCTGCTCCTGCGGGTCGTATTTGGGCGTGTAGTTTTCGGCCCCTTTAAAGGCTTCGGAGTAAGGCAGGTCGCCCAGCATGTCGGTGGCGTGGGCCAGGTCCATGGCCAGGATGATTTTGCCCGCCCCGATGTAGTACGGCGACTTTTCCTGCTCGGCGGCAGCTACCATCGTGGGCACGTTGCCGCCGGAGTAGAAAAAGGCGTAATTAAAGGTGTTGGTGCTGTTGCCGTTGGTCAGAATGAACTGGTCGGTGCTGCTGGCCAGGGTTTTGCGCACCGCGTACTGGGAAATGTAGGTGGTGGTCAGGGCCGTAAACATCTGCTGCTGAAAGCCCTGGGAGATGATGCCGGGCAGCAGAAAGTTCGGCGCCGAGGTAATCGGGTTGTTGGGGTCGGTGTTCACGTCGAGAAACTTCTCGCACGAAGTCAGGGCCGCGCCACTCAGCGCCAGCCCCAGAAACAGGATATATTTTTTCATCTGGTTGATTATCGGATTGTTGATTGGTTGATGAGTAACGCGTTAAACTCACCATCTCACCATTTCACCACTTAAAAATTGACCCGTAGGCCCATGTCGACGCCGCGGGTGGCGGGCACGCTGCCGTAGTCGAAGCCCGAGGAGCCGCCGCCGCGCACGCCGGCCCCGGCCGCCGCCGTTTCGGGGTCCACGCCCGAGTAGTTGGTGAGCAGCAGCAGGTTGCGGCCCGTCACGCTCAGCTCCACGCCCCGGATGAAGAAGTCGCCGAGCAGCGAGGCGGGCAGCGCGTAGCTCAGCGTCACGTAGCGCAGGCGGGTCCAGGAGGCGTCTTCCACGAACGAGGCCGCCGTGCCGGTCAGCACGCTCTGGTAGTAGTTCTGGGTTAGCTCGGCGGGGCGGGTGTTGCGCACGTAGCCCCCGTCCGAGGTCAGCAGCGGGCCCGTGCCCGCCGCGTTGGCCAGCACCCCATCAAACACGACCTGCTTGTAGCGGTCCAGGGTGCGGGGACTCATGCCGGTTTTGGTGGCAAACCAGTCGTTGCCGTTCACCACGTCGCCGCCCTGGCGGAAGTCGAGCAGGAAGCTCAACGACAAGCCTTTGTAGGCAAGCGAGTTGGTGAGCTGCACGGTGTAGTCGGGGGCGCGGTTGCCGGCGTACTCAAACACGCCGGTATTCACGATGGGGTAGCCCGCCGCGTCGATGAGTACCTGCCCGTCGGGGGCGCGCTTGTAGCTGACGGCGCTGATGGAGGAAATCGGCTTGCCGGGAAACGCCCCACCCCGGGCCCAGTCAATGACGAAGGCGTCGGACTGGTAGACCTCGGTCAGGAAGCTGGGCAACGACACGGCGCGGTTGCGGTTCAGGGTGAAGTTGGCAATTACGTCCCAGGTCAGGCCCTTCGCCGACTTGATGGGCGAGCCGGTCAGGGCCAGCTCGAAGCCCTTGTTTTCCACCGTGCCCCCGTTGATGTACTGGAAAATATAGGCCGTCGCCTGGCTTACGCGGGGCGCAATCAGCTGGTCGCGCGTTTCCTGGTAGTACACGGCCGCGTCCAGGGTCAGGCGGTTCTGCAGAAACTGCAAATCCAGGCCGGCTTCCACCGAGCGGGTTTGCTCGGGCTTGAGCAGGCGGTTCGAGCCGAAAAAGCCGTTGCGGAAGCCGCCCCCGATGTAGGTGCTCTGGGCCAGGGGCGAATCGACGCGGTAGGGGCCCGTGTCTTTGCCCACCACGGCCACCGAGCCGCGCACCTTGCCGTAGTTCAGAATCGGGTTCTGATCCATACCCAGGGTGCGGGTAAACTCCCAGCCCACGGCCGCCGACCCGTAGCCGAAGGCCCGGCCGAAGTTCTTGTTTTTCTCGGGCCGGGGCAGCGTCGACGACATGTCCACCCGCCCGTTCACTTCCAGCGTCACCTGCTGAAACAAATCCAGATTCAGGCGGGCAAAGTTGCCGATAAGCCGCCGCTCCTTATTCGTTACTAGGGTGTTGCGGTTCACCGTATTGTTAATGCTGACGAAATCCGGGTTCTGGAAAATCAGGCCGATGTTGTCGGTGGTTTCGTTGCGGCTGGCTTCCACGGTGTTGCCCAGCGTGAGCGAGGTGCCGATGTTGTCGGTAAACTTGTGGTTGAGGCTGACCAGGAAGTTGGACGTGACTAGGCGGTTGAAGATGGTGGTTTCCGAGATGCCGCCGTCCTGGTTGCTGGGCTGGGAGGTGCCCACGGCCCGCACCGACCGGTCTTTCTGGGCGTAGAAGTCGGTGCCGATGTTGTAGCTGATGGCCGCCCACTCGGCCGCCTGAAACGTGACCTGCGCGTTGCCGATCATGCGGTTGCTGCGCGTGGTCTGGGGGTTGCGGTAAATGGTGAAGTAGGGGTTGTCCGGGTCGCCGGCCGAGGTGGCCGCGCCCAGCAGGCGGCGGCGGGTGCCGTCGGGGTTGAGGTAGTTGCGGGCGTCGTCGTTGCGGGGCCAGTTTAGCAGGCTGGTAAAGAAGCCGCTGGGGTTCAGGCCCGTGCCAAACAACCCGCCGCCCTGAAACGGCGACTGGCCGCCGCTGTTCAGGTACTGGGCCGAGGCCGAGCCGCTGAACTTGGGCGAAAACTGCACCGTGCCCGAGGCCCGCACCGTCGACTTGTCATACAAGGTGTTGGGCACCACGCCCTTCTGGTCGAGGCGCGACGCCGACACCAGGAACGTGGCCTTGTCGCCGCCGCCCGACATGGTCAGGTAGTGCTGCCAGGCGGTACCCTTCTCGAAGAGGTTGCCCAGGTTGTCGTACACCGTTTCGCCCGCGCCGAAGCGCGGCCCCCACGAGCCCCGGGTGCTGGCGTCGAATACGCCGTTGCTGCCCTGCTTGTACTGATCCTGGAGCTTGGGCAGGCGGTTCACCTCGTCCACCGAAAACTGCGTGCGGTAGTTGATGTTGGTGCGGCCCGCTGTGCCTTTTTTGGTGGTGATAATCACGGCCCCGTTGGCGGCGCGCAGGCCGTAGAGGGCCGCGGCGGCCGGGCCTTTCAGCACCGTCATCGAGGCAATGTCCTCCGGGTTCAGGTCGCCGGCCCGGTTCTGGCTGACGGAGCTGCGGCCCAGCTGCCCGTTGAAGGCCGAGCCGCCCCCGGGCGAAGTCGACTCCACGAACGAGGAGTTGTCCATGATGATGCCGTCGATAACGAACAGGGGCTGGTTGTCGCCGTCGAGCGAGTTGCCGCCCCGAATCACGATGGACGAGCCTTCGCCGGGCGCCCCGCCGGCGCTGGTAATCTGCACGCCGGCCACCTTGCCCTGCAAGGCATTCACGATGTTGGTTTGCCGCGACTCAATGATGTCCTTGGATTTCACTTCCTGGGCCGCGTAGTTGATTTGCCGCCGCTCCTGCTTGATGCCGTAGGCCGTCACCACCACGTCGTTCAGGTTGGTCGTGTTTTCGGCCAGCCGGATGTCCACCGCGCCGTCGGGGCCCACGGTGCGCTCCTGGGTGGTGAAGCCGATAAAGCTGAAGGCCAGGGTGCTGCCCGGGGCGGCCTGCACCGAGAAGCGGCCGTCGGCGCCGGTGCTGGCCCCGTTGCTGGTGCCCTTCACCAGCACCGTCACGCCGGGCAGCGGGTTGCCCTTGGTGTCGGTCACCACGCCCGTTACGGGGCGGGGCTGGCCGGTCTGGGCGTAGCTGCCGGGCCCCAGCAATATTCCAAGGGCCAGCAGTAACCATAGAAGTTTGTTCATAGGAAAGGAGTGGAAAGAGGGTGAGTGGATGGAAGCGGAAAAAGCAAAACCGGAGCCCCACTGGGGTTTAGCCAGCCGAGCTCCGGTAGGAGGAAAGTCAGTTAGGAAAGCCCGTTCGGACACCGGAGAAAAACGGTTTTCATTGCGAAATTCGAATCTGAGAGTGGAAAGGAGCCGCTGTTCGGGTAGAAGTTATTCTTTTTATCGGTAAAAATTTGCTGAAAGTTGAATAAACGGAGAATCGTCGGGCAAGATTTGCATATAGGATATTTTGAGTATTTTCAACGAAAGTAGGATGAAGCCAAGGTCAGCCTTCAGCGGCCGGGGCTTTGTGCCGCGCCCGTTCTGCTGCCCCTGCCACCAACCCCCGCGCCCCATGCTTGCTCTCAGCTCTCCGCCCGTCCTGGCCGTCACCATCCACCCCGATTCGGAAGTTGCCTCCGCCGCCGTGGCCCGCACCATCGCCGAGCTGATCCGGCAGCGGCAGGCCGAGGGCCGCCCGGCCGTACTGGGGCTGGCCACGGGCTCCTCACCGACGCGGGTGTACGAGGAGCTGGTGCGCCTGCACCGGGAGGAGGGACTGAGCTTCCGCAACGTCGTCAGCTTCAACCTCGACGAGTATTACCCCATGCCGCCCGACTCGCTGCAGAGCTACGTGCGCTTCATGCGCGAGTACCTGTTCGACCACGTCGACATCCAACCCGAAAACGTGCACATCCCCGACGGAACCCTGCCCCAGGAGCAGGTCGCCGAGTTTTGCCGCCAGTACGAAGCCCGGATTCAGGCCGTCGGCGGCATCGACTTGCAGCTGCTGGGCATCGGGCGCACCGGCCACATCGGCTTCAACGAGCCCGGCTCGGGGCCCCAGTCGCGCACCCGCCTCATCACGCTCGACCACATCACCCGCACCGACGCGGCCGCCGACTTCTACGGGGAGGAAAACGTGCCCCGCCGGGCCCTGACGATGGGCGTGGGCACCATTCTCGAAGCCCGCCGCATTGTACTGCTGGCCTGGGGCGAAGGCAAGGCCGCCGTGATAAAGCGCATGGTGGAAGGGGAGCCCAGCGACTCGGTGCCGGCCACCTACCTGCAGCAGCACCCCCGCGTGGACGTGGTGCTCGACGAAGCCGCCGGGGCCGAGCTGACGGAGCGCAAAACGCCCTGGCTGGCCGGCGTGCCCTGCCACTGGCCCGATGAGGCCCTGGTGCGCAAGGCCGTGACCTGGCTGGCCCGCCGCCTCGAAAAGCCCATCCTCAAGCTCACCGACGAAGACTACAACGAAAACGGCCTCTCGGAGCTGCTGGCCGAGTCGGGGCGGGCTTACAGCATCAACATTCGGGTGTTCAACCAGCTCCAGCACACCATCACGGGCTGGCCCGGCGGCAAGCCCGACGCCGACGACACCCACCGCCCCGAGCGGGCCGCGCCGTTTCCCAAGCGCGTGCTCATCTTCTCACCCCACCCCGACGACGACGTTATCAGCATGGGCGGCACGTTGCTGCGCCTGGTTGAGCAGGGCCACGAGGTGCACGTGGCCTACCAGACCTCGGGCAACATTGCCGTGTTCGACGACGAGACTTTGCGCTTCGCCGAGTTCGTGGCCGACTATGACGCGGCCTTCCGCCTGGACGAGCAGCCGGCCGAAAACCTCTACCACCGCGTGGCCGATTTCCTCAAGAACAAAGCTCCCGGCCAGGTCGACTCGCCCGAGGTGCAGCAGATCAAGGGCCTGATCCGGCGGGGCGAGGCCAAGGCCGCCTGCCGCTACGCCGGCATCCCCGACGACCGCGCCCACTTCATGGACCTGCCGTTTTACGAAACCGGCCGGGTGCGCAAAAAGCCCATTGGCGAGGAAGACATTCGCCTCACGATGGAATTGCTCCACCAGATCCGGCCCCAGCAGATTTACGCGGCCGGCGACCTGAGCGACCCGCACGGCACCCACCGCGTGTGCCTGGCCGCCATCTTCGAGGCCGTGCGGCGGCTGAAGGCCGCGGGCACCGACTGGCTGCCCGACTGCTGGGTGTGGCTCTACCGCGGGGCCTGGCAGGAGTGGGACATCGACCAGATTGAAATGGCCGTGCCCCTGAGCCCCGACGAGCTGACGCGCAAGCGCCGGGCCATCTTCAAGCACCAGTCGCAGAAGGACCGGCCGCTGTTTCCCGGCGCCGACCAGCGCGAGTTCTGGCAGCGCAGCGAGGCCCGCAACCGCACCACGGCCAAAATCTACGACCAGCTGGGCCTGGCCGAGTACGAGGGCATCGAAGCTTTCGTGCGCTGGGTATTCTGAAGCGGCGGCCAGCGGCCGGAAGAGAAGCGGAACCAGCAGGAATTGCCAGGCCAGGCTAAGCCGTGGCCGGAGTGAGCGTGCCCGTAGGGTGGGCGGTGACGAGGTGGTGGTTATTAATATAGTACAATTATTATATACTATCTAATCAGGTTTTTGTAGCCGATTATCCGGGTGTGGGCGGGTAGGAGAGTGAGTGATTACTCAGTGGGGAAGCTGGGCGGGGCTATTTGGCATCGTTCCCGATAACGATTGCATAAAATTATCCGGGCAGATTCTGCCGTTTCTTCCTGAATACCGCAACCTTATGAAAAGGCAATCCACCGGTATCGGGTTGGCGGTAAATCGGCAATCAACCTTCCATCATAATTCCCACCTCATGAAAAACTGGTTACTACTACTTGTGCTGCTACTCGGGCTGGCCGCGCACGCCAGCGCCCAGCAGGCCCGCCAGCTGACGGGCCAGGTGCTCGACGACGCCACCGGGCAGGGGCTGCCGGGCGTGACGGTCGTGGTCCGGAACACCACCATCGGGGCCAGCACCGACGCCGACGGCAACTTTACGCTGAGTTTGCCGGCCGGCACCGAGCCCACGCTCGTGTTCAGCTACGTGGGCTACCTGGCCAGCACCGTCGCGGCGGCCGACAACGGTGGCGCGGTGAAGGTGCGCCTCAAAACCGACCAGAAGGCCCTGGATGAAGTCGTAGTCATCGGTTACGGCGAAGTGAAGAAGAGCGACGTGACCGGCTCCATCGTGTCGGTGAAGGAGGAGGATTTGAAGAAGATTCCGGCCGCTAACGTGATGGAAACTTTGCAGGGCCGCCTGCCCGGCGTGGATATTACCAGCGCCGGGGGCTCGGCCGGGGCCGCCGTCAACATTACCGTGCGCGGCAACCGCTCGATTCTGGCCAGCAACGGCCCGCTCTTTATCGTGGATGGGGTGCAGTACAACTCTATTCAGGACATCAACCCCAACGATATTCAGAACATGGAAGTGCTGAAAGACGCGGCTTCCACGGCTATTTACGGGGCCCGGGGCGCCAACGGCGTTATTATCGTGACCACCAAGAAAGGCGCGGCCGGCAAAACCCGCGTGACGCTGAACTCCTACTACGGCCGCACCGACGTGGCCTTTTACCCCAAGGTGAACAACGGAGCCGAGTACGTGGCCCAGAAGCGCGAGGCCAACCGCACCACGGGCAACTGGACCAGCCCCACCGACGACTCGAAGATCTTTACCCCGCTGGAGCTGCAGGCCATTGCCAACGGCACGTCTACCAACTGGGCCGACCTGCTGCTGCGCAACGGCGTGCAGCAGGAGCACCAGATCGGCATTGCGGGCGGCTCGGAGAAAACCAAGTTCTACCTCTCGGCCGACTATTACAACGAGCAGGGCCTGTTCCGCAACGACCAGCTGAACCGCTACTCGTTCCGGGCCAACATCGACCAGGCCATCAACGACAAGGTGCGGGTGGGCTTGCAAAACCAGCTGACCTATTATAACCTCGACGCCCGCCGCGACCCGACCAACCTGGCCAACAAAATCAACCCGCTGTTCACGCCCTACGACGCCAACGGGGGCTTCGTGAACTACCCCAACAACGCGGCGTTTCTGAACCCGCTGGCCGACGAGCAGGCGAATGCCTACGCCAACAACACGCGCCGCACCCGCACCTTCTCGACGGCTTACGTGAGCTACCAGATTCTGCCCAGTCTGAACCTGCGCTCCAACCTGGGCCTTACGCTCTCGAATGAGCGCAGCGGCATCTACCAGGGCCAGTACTCCATCGACCGGAACGGGCAGGTCAACCAGGCTTCCTACGGCACGGGCTTCGAAACCAACTGGAGCTGGGAAAACATCCTGAACTACAACAAAACCCTCGGCGACCATTCCCTCAACGTCACCGGCGTCACGTCGCTGCTCACCTTCAACCTGGAAAACTCGGTGGCCCAGGGCCGCGGCATTCCGGTGCCCTACCAGCAATACTACGCCCTGGCCAACTCTGCCCAGCCCGTGCAGCCCTACACCAACCTGACGCGCAGCAAGCTGCTCTCCCTGACAGGGCGCGTGCAGTACGGTTACAAGAGCCGCTACCTGCTCACGCTGACGGCCCGCGAAGACGCCTCCTCCAAGCTCTACACCGGCAACAAGGCCGCGTTTTTCCCCTCGGCCGCCGTGGCCTGGCGCATCGTGGATGAGAACTTCATGAAAGGCGTAACGCCCGTGACCGACCTGAAGCTGCGCGTGAGCTACGGCCGGGCCGGCAACTACGACGTGGCCCCGTACTCGTCGCAGAGCCTGCTCACCCGCATTCCCTTCAGCTTCGGCGAAGTCAGCGCCGCCGGCTACGGCTTCGACAAACGCGTGGGCAACACCAACCTGGACTGGGAAATATCCTGGACTAAGAACGTTGGCCTCGATTTCGGCCTGATCCGCAACCGCCTCACCGGCTCCATCGACGTGTACGAAACCCTGACCAGCGACCTGCTGCTCGACAATAATCTGCCTTCTACCACGGGCCGCGGCAACATCATCGAGAACATTGGGGGCACCCGCAACCGTGGCGTGGAAGTGGGCGTGAATGCGCTGGCCGTCGAAACCCCGGATTTCCGCTGGAACGTGGGGGCTACCTGGTTCAAAAACCAGGAGCGCATCCTGGAACTGGGCGGGGCCGATGACTTGCTCAACAACCGTTTCGTGGGCTACCCCGTGCGCGTGTTCTACGACTACGAGAAAATCGGCATCTGGCAGGCTAATGAGGTCGATGCGGCCAAGGCCTTCGGCCAGAAGCCGGGGCAGATCAAGGTGAAGGACCAGAACGGGGACGGCAAGATTACGGCCGCCGCCGACCGGGTGGTGCTGGGCACGGCCGTGCCCAAGTGGAGCGGCAGCTTCAACAGCGACTTTGCCTACAAGGGCATCGACCTCTCGTTCCAGGTCTTCGCCCGCATCGGCCAGATGATCAACTACGAGTACGCCCAGATCTTCGACCCCCAGGGCATCGAAAACAGCGGCGTGCACAACTACTGGACCCCCGAAAACCCCAGCAACGACTACCCCCGGCCCGACGCGTCGCTGTCGAAGTCGACGATGCAGAACAGCCTCTACGGCACCACGCTGCAATACCGGGACGGCTCGTTTGCCAAGCTGCGCGGCGTGACGCTGGGCTACAACCTGCCCAAGGGCCTGCTGGAGAAAATCGGCGTGGGCACGGCCCGCATCTACGTGCAGGGCAAAAACCTGGTCACCGTCAGCAAGATTGACAACTACGACCCCGAGCGGGGCGGCCCCATCACCACGCCCATCCCACGGGTGGTGCTGGCCGGTATCAACCTGGGCTTTTAGTTGATTGATGATTGATGATAGTTGATTGTTAATGACTTATTGCAGCAGCTTGGGCTTACGGGTACCAGGACGTCGCCAAGTCAATAATTATCAATCAACAATCACCCCAACCAATCAACAATTAACAATCAACACCCAATCAACTCCCATGAAATTCTCGAAGAAGATATATAGCCTGCTGGTCGCCAGTGCCTTGGTTGGCCTGACGAGCTCCTGCGAAAAGCAGCTGGAAGAGTACAACCCCTCGGGCCTCACGCCCGACGCCGTCTACACCACCCCGGCCGGGTTCGACAACCTGGTGAATGCCGCCTACTCCTACACCCGCTGGTGGTACGGCAAGGAAGACGGCTACAGCATGTCGGAAATGGGCACCGACCTGTGGCTGCGCGGGGCCGGCGACGTGAACCCCGACCTGACCGACTACACCACCCTGCAGTCCAGCTCCCGGGCCGTGGAGTCGCTGTGGAGCAAGCTCTACATCGGCATCAACGTCTGCAACGCCGGCATTGCGCGGGTGGGGCAGTCGGGCATGAGCGACGCGCTGAAGAAAACCCGGGAAGGCGAGCTGCGCTTCCTGCGGGCCTTTTATTACTGGCACATCGTGGAAAGCTGGGGCAGCGTGCACTTCACCACCGAGGAAACCCTGGGCGCCGTGAAAACGGCCAACCGCACGCCGGTCGATGTGTTCTACAAGCAGATCTTCGATGATCTGGCCGTGGCCGTGGCCAACCTGCCCAACGCGCCCCTGGTAGCCACCGAGTACGGCCGCGTGACCAAGCCGGCCGCCGAGGCCTTTCTGGCCAAGATGTACCTGACCCGCGGCGACAACCAGAAGGCCGCCGAGCTGGCCCAGAAAGTAATTTCGAGCTACGGCTTCAGTCTGCAGCCCAGCTACGCCAGCCTGTGGAACATGAGCAACCTGGAAAACAAGGAAATCGTGTGGGCCGTGAACTACTCCCGCGACCTGACCCTGAACGACCGGGTGGATACCAACCTGTATCCCGACGGCCACTCGCGCGGCGGCAACAACGGCCACCTGATGTGGATGATGAAGTACGACGACCAGCCCGGCATGACCCGCGACATTGCCAACGGCCGGCCGTTCAACCGCTTCATGCCCACCAAGTTTCTGCTCAGCCTGTTCGACGAAACCAAGGACTCGCGCTACGCTGCCTCCTTCCGCACGGTGTGGCTGGCCAACACGGCCGTGACGACCGGCACCAAGCCCCTGGCCGTGGGCGACACGGCTATTCTGGCCACCAAGAAAGTGGTGTCGACGGCGGTGCGGAATACCAAAAAGTACCGCGTCTACGACGTCAACGACATTTATAACACCAACGGCACCGGCAAAAACCGCCTGCAGTACGTGTGCCTGCGCAAGTTCGACGACCCGACCCGGCCTACCATTCAGGAAGAGCAAAGCAGCCGCGACGCCTACGTTATCCGCCTGGCCGACGTGTATTTGATGGCCGCCGAAGCCAACTTCAACCTGGGCAAGACCGACGACGCCGTCAAGCAGATCAACGCGGTGCGGGAGCGGGCCGCCCTGCCCGGCAAAGTGGCCGACATGCGCATCACGGCCGCCGACCTGAGCCTGGACTTTATCCTGGACGAGCGGGCCCGGGAGCTGGCCGGCGAGCAGCTGCGCTGGTTTGACCTGAAACGCACCAACAAGCTCGTCGAGCGGGTCAGAAAGAACAACCCCGAAGCCGGCGCCAGCATTCAGGACTACCACAAGGTGCGGCCCATTCCGCAGCGCCAGCTCGACGCCGTCACCAACAAAACCGAGTTCATCCAGAACCCGACTTACCGGTAAGAGAAGTAGTACGCCTAGTTAAAAAAGGCCCGCCCGGATTACCGGGCGGGCCTTTGCTGTTTAAATTATTGCCCGTCATGCAGAGCGAAGTCGAGGAATCTCGCGGGCCGACGTTACGCCTCACCCCAACCCCTCTCCGGAAGAGAGAGGCTTAGAGTAGTTTGGCGGGAGAGCTACTTGGATAGTAGGGTCAGATAAAGCATGACGTTCCTGTTATGCTGGCTACTTCACTCATTCACTCATTCACTCATTCACCACTTCACCGCTCGTGGCACTGCTCGCACACGCCCGACATGAGGTAGTCGCGGTGGGTGGCCTGGAAGCCGCCGGGGAGCTGCACGGCCGGAATAGCCACCTGGTTGAGGCAGTAGGTATGCTGGCACACCGAGCATTTGAAGTGTACGTGGTCGTCGGCGTGGGCCTGCTCGGTGCAGGTGGCCGCGCAGGCCGCAAACCGGATAACGTCGGAGCTGTCGAGCACGCGGTGAATGACGCCTTTCTGCTCGAAGGTGCGCAGGGTGCGGTAGAGTGTAATCCGGTCGGTGTCGGCGTCCAGGGCCTGCTCGATATCGTGGCTGGACAAGGCAAACGACTTGCTGAACAGCACGGCCAGCACGGCCCGCCGCATGGGCGTTTGGCGCAGGCCGTGGCGGGCAAGAGTCAGCGAAATGTGGTCGGGAGTGGCCATGAGAATACCAAAAGTACGAGGTTGACACCGAAGCCCGGCCGGGTTGCCGGCAAATGCCTGCCCTGGGGCTAACAAGTCAGCCGCCAAAAAGTGCGGGCCGCGCGCGACGCGGCAAATTTTGCCATCTTGAGCGGTGCTTATCTGACCCGCCTGCCCATGCCTGCCTCTTCGCCCGCCGCTGCTTCCGTGAATAGCTCTGCCGCCCCGCCGCCGGCCGCGCGCCTGGTATCCCTGGACGTGTTCCGGGGCCTGACCGTCATGGCCATGCTGCTGGTGAATAACCCCGGCGACTGGGGCCACATCTACGCCCCGCTGGAGCACGCCGAGTGGAACGGCTGCACCCTGGCCGACCTGATTTTTCCCTTCTTCCTGTTCATCGTGGGCGTTTCCATCGTGTATGCCCTCGATTCGGCCCGCTGCACCCAGCCGCACGGGCCGCTGCTGGGGCGCATTGCGCGGCGGGCGGCGGTGCTGTTTGGGCTGGGGTTGTTCGGCGCCCTGTTTCTGCAGTGGGACCTGGCCACGGTGCGGATTCCGGGCGTGCTGGCCCGCATCAGCCTGGTGTTTCTGGCCTGCGGGGTGCTGTTTCTCAAAACCACCTGGCGGCAGCAGCTCGGGGTGCTGGCCGCGTTGCTGATTGGCTACAACGTGCTGCTGCAGCTGGTGCCCGTGCCCGGCCTGGGGGCTGCCAGCCTGGAGCCCGAAACCAACCTGGGCGCCTGGCTCGACCGGCTGCTGCTGGGCGAGGCTCACCTCTGGAAAATCAGCAAAACCTGGGACCCGGAAGGGCTGCTGAGCACGTTGCCCGCCGTGGGCACCGGCGTGCTGGGCCTGCTGGCCGGGCAGCTGCTGCGCCTCAAAACCCTGGAGGCGGCTCCCAAGGTGGCCTGGCTGTTCGTGGCCTCGGGCGCGGCGCTGCTGCTGGGCCTGGTCTGGAGCAGCTGGCTGCCGCTCAACAAAAGCCTCTGGACCAGCTCCTACGTGCTGTATACCGGCGGGCTGGCGGGCATGGGCCTGGCCACGCTCTACTGGCTCTGCGACGTGCAGGGCTTCCGGCGCGGCCTCACGCCCTTCCTCGTCTACGGCGTGAATGCCATTACCGTGTTCTTCTTGTCCGGCCTCATTGCCCGCGGGCTGAACAAGTGGCAGGTAGCCGGCCCCGGCGGCCCGGTCAGCATGAAGCAGTGGCTCTACGACGCGCTGTTCGTGTCCTGGCTGCCCGACCCGTACCTGGCCTCCCTGGCCGGGGGCGTGGCCTGCGTGCTGATCTGGCTGGGGGTGCTGTGGGCCATGTACCGGCGGCACATCATCATCAAAGTGTAGCGCCGCCCGGGCTGGGTACAACGTCTCGGGACAAGCGTGTGCGGCAGTAGCCGGCTGGCGCGAGAAACGAATCCGCCCCCGACTGCGGGTGTAGTCGGGGGCGGATTTCGGGAGTGTGCCGTCAGTAGCCAACGCCATTACATTGGCAGCTTTTCGTCTTTCAGCAGCTGGGGAAACAGCTGGCGGAAGTGCTCCACTTTGGGCCTCGACACGTGGTCGATGTAGCCCTGGGTGGGGTGGAGGCGGTAGTAGCCCTGGTGGTATTTCTCGGCCGGCCAGAAGCCGGTGAAGGCCGTTACCTGGGTCACGATGGGGGCGGAGTAACGCTTGGAGGCATTGACGCGCCGGATGGCCGCCTCGATCAGCTGCTTTTCCTGGGGCGTGCGGTAGAAGGCTACCGAGCGGTATTCGGGGCCGGTGTCGGGGCCCTGGCGGTTGAGCTCGGTGGGGTTGTGCGCCCCCAGCAGAAACACGTCGAGCAGCTGGGCGTAGGTGACCACCTTGGGGTCGTAGTACACCTGCACCGATTCGGCGTGGCCGGTCTGCCCGCTGCCGACCTCTTCGTAGCTGGGGTTCTTGGTGGTGCCGCCCGCGTAGCCCGACACCGCCTCGCGCACGCCGCGTACTTCCTCAAAGGTTTCCTCGTGGCTCCAGAAGCAGCCCCCGGCGAAGGTGGCCACTGCCAGGCCGGTAAGGTCTTTGGGCGCGGCCCCGGCCGTGGAGCGGGCGGGCGCCTGAGCCTGGGCCGAGCCGGCCACGCCCACGGTAAGCAGAACGGATAAACAACGGGTGAGCAGGTTCATACGGCAGCAGGAAATAGGTGAAATGCGGAATGAAGCGCCGGTTGCGTCCGGCTTTCGGGTGGGTAGACGCGCCGCCGGGCCGTTCCTTACTGGGCCAGCAGGAAAAAACTTACGAGCGGCCCAGACCGGCCTGGCGCAGGCGCTCCTGTAGACGCTGCCGGGCCTCGGCCGACAAGCCGGCTTGCTCGGGAGCTGCCGTGGCCGCGCGGGCCAGCTCGGCAATCAGCACGGTTTGGCGGGCGTAGCGGCGGCAGTAAGGGCAGTAGCGCAGGTGCAGCCACAGGCTGTTGCGCTCCGTCGGCGGCAGGGCCGCCTCGGCGCGCTGCTCCAGCAGCAGGGTGGCTCGTTGGCAGGAAATGATTCGTAGCATAGACATTACGCGGTAGCAGCCCGACCCAGGCCGTTTTTTTCCAGGCAGCGCCGCAGCTGCAGCTTGGCCCGGTGCACGAGTACCCAGTAGTTGGCCGCACTCAGCCCCAGCTCCCGACAGATTTCCTCGGCGGAAAGTTCTTCGACAAAGCGCAGGGCAAACACGGCTTCCTGCTGGGGCGGCAGCTTTTGCTGGCACCGCCGCAGCACCTCGCGCAGCTCCTGTAACTCCATCGGCCCATCGGCCGGGTCCCAGCTGATGGGGTGCTGCTCGCCCCGCCAGTGGCCGTTGTGGAGCTCGAAGAAAGTAGCTTCCGTAGGGCCGGTAGCGTCCAGGGCCTCCAGGCCAATTTCGGGGTGGCGGGCCCGGCGGCGGTAGTAGTCGATGAGCTTGCGCTTGAGAATCACGAACAGCCAGGTGCGCTCCGAGGCCTCGGCCCGAAACGAAGCCAGTCCGTCCAGGGCGCTGAGCAAGGTATCCTGCACCAGCTCCTCGGCGCTGGCCGCGTCGGGCACGCGGGCCCGGGCGTAGCGGTAGAGCTCGTCGCCGTAGCGGGCCAGCCAGAGCTGGGGTTCGGGAGGTGCCGGGGCGGCGGCGGGCAGGTGCGAGGGTAAGGACACAGCAAGCAGCAAGTGAAACAAGAAGAAGCGGGGCGCCGGCAGCCGGCCCCGCTCCGCACAACCTAACGAAAAATCACCTGCCTGTGGTTTAGGTGGTGGATGCTGATTACTAGCACTGTCATCCTGAGCTTTGCGAAGGAGCTTCCTCCATGTCCTGATAAGTCAATTCAACGTGCTAAAGCCTTCAACTGCGAATGAAGAGGGGTTGCGCGTTGGGATAACCCGTTGTGGGGTAGAGGAGGAAGGTCCTTCGCAAAGCTCAGGATGACAACCCTAACAACGGACAATAAACAGTCAACAACTGCCACCTACAGACTCGAATGCCAGTCGTAGCCTCGCTCGGCCCAGTAGTCGGGGGGGCGCTGGTCGGTGAAGGCCAGGGTGCCGATGCGCTTGAGCTGCTTGATGCCGTACTTGAGCGGGGTCACCAGGCGCAGGGGCGCGCCGTGGTCGGGCGTGAGGGGCTGCCCGTTCATCTCGTAGCACAGCAGCGTCTGAGGGTGCAGGGCGCTGGCCAGGTCCAGGCCCACGTAGTACTTGCCGTCGGGGGTAGCCAGGCTAGCGTAGCGGGCCTGGTCGGCGGGCTGCCCGGTGCCGGGCGCGGGACGCGGGTCGGTAGCCAGCGGGTAGCGGGCCAGCAGGTCGGAAAGCCGGGCCCCGGCCCAGGTCACCACGGTGCTCCAGCCCTCAATGCACCTAAGCTCGGTGGTCATTTCGACCCGGGGCAGGGCCTGGATGTCGGCCAGGGTAAACTCCTGGTTGCGGGCTGCGCCGCCCGGGGCGTAGCCTTGCACGCGCAGCCGCCAGGCCGTCAGGTCCAGGTCGTCTTTCAACCCCACGTGCCCATTCACGCGCGGCATTCGGGCCCGGCTTTTTGGAAACACCGGGGCCAGCTGGGCGTTGCTCAGGTACTCGCCGGCCAGCTGGCCGTTGGCTTCGAGCACCCGGCGCAGGGGCTGGGGCACGCCCTGCTCGGCGGGCCGGGTCACGAGCCAGCCCCAGCCGCCCAGGCCCGCCAGGCCGGCCAAGCCCAGCGTGATAAACGAGCGGCGGGAGCGGCGGGCCGCTTCCTGCTGCGCCTCGGCGTCGGTCAGGAGCCGGCCGGGTTGTGGTTGGTCAGTCATAAGACGCAAGCTTAGGCGGGAAGAGTAGGAGAGGAAGCCGGGGGCGTGGGGGCCGGAGCCGGGTCGGGTACGTCCACCACCTCGAAGCCCGCTACCATCGCCCGGAAGTTGTTCCAGCCGGCCCGCACCACCTGGGCAATGTGGACCACGAAAAACAGGACGTACCCGATAGTCAGGGCGAAATGCTCGAGCCGGGCCCACTCGTAGCCGCCCAGCAGGGTCGTCAGCCAGGCCAGCTGGGTGGGCTTGTAAATCGCCAGGCCGGTGAGCAAGGAGCCCGCGCCCATCAGCACCACGGCGGTGTAGGCAATCTGCTGGGCCCCGTTGAACTTCTGGGCCGGCAGCGGCTCCTTGCGGATTCCCAGGTCGTGGAGCACGGTCTGCCAGGCGCTGGCCAGGGAACGGCGGTTGGGCACCAGCTCCCGCCACTCGCCCGACACCAGCGTGTAGGTCACGTAGGCCAGGCCGTTGAGGGCAAACACCCACATCAGCACGAAGTGCCAGGCCATGCCCTGGGCCAGCTTGTGGTCCATATGAAAGGCCTGGTAAAACGACTGCGGGAAAAACTTGAGCAGCGTCGTATGGCCCCAGCCGAGGCGGTACACGTCGTTGGCCCAGTAAATCCAGAGGCCGCTCCAGATCATCAGGGCCAGCACCGGGAAGTTGAGCCAGTGGAACCAGCGGATGGCCAGCGGGTGCTTTGCAACGAGGCGTTTCATCGGCAGCGGGGCGAAAGGGTGAGGCAAAAGCGCCGCCGGCCGGCGGCGCGGATAAAGTACTGGGAAAGTTACTTGGCGGCCTCAAACAGCATGGCGTCCGAGTCCAGGCAGTAGCGCAGGCCGGTGGGCTTGGGACCATCCTCGAAGACGTGGCCCAGGTGGCCGCCGCACTGGGCGCACACGATTTCGTCGCGACTCATGCCCAGGGTGTTGTCGGCCGCGACCTTGAGGCTGCCCTCCGCGGCCGGGGCCCAGAAGCTGGGCCAGCCCGTGCCGCTCTCAAACTTGGTGTCGGAGGTAAAAAGCAGGTTGTGGTCGGCGGCGCAGTAGTAGCGGCCCTTCGCGTGGTTGTTGAAGTACTTGTTGCGGAAGGCCGGCTCGGTGCCCTGCTGGCGCAGAATAAAGTACTGGGCCGGGGTGAGCTGCTTACGCCACTCGGCATCGGTCTTGCGGACCGGAAACTCGTTGGGCTTGCCCGTGACGGGCCGGGGCCGGGGGTAAGTGCCAGCCACGGCCTTTTCGGCCCCGGAAAGGCGGGTAGCGCCGGGGCGCAGCGTGGTGAAGGCCAACAACGCCGTAGCCGCGAGCAGGCAAAGCAGAGTACGCATAGCAAAGGTAAAGTACAGGTAGCCAGACCCGTTTGAGTCTTATAGCCCGGTAGACGCCCGCCCGGCTCTTTCCTTACAGCCCACCCGAAAAATAGTTTGCCCGCCCCGCCGCCGTGGGGCGGGAACTGCGCCGCCTGGGCCTTGGCGCTGGGTTCTCAGTGGCAGCCGGGGAGCTAGCGAGGTGGCGCCTCACCCCCCGGCCCCCTCTCCGAAAAGGAGAGGGGGAGCCAGACGATTATCGGGGGGCGTTTCCGAACGTTGGATAAGGACCGGTTGCAAGCAAGCAAGCAAGCAAGCAAGCAAGCAAGCAAGCAAGCAAGCAAGCAAGCGCCGTGGCTCCCCCTCTCCTTTTTCGGAGAGGGGGCCGGGGGGTGAGGCGCCACCCCCGCGCCGCAAGCTTCCAAAATACCGGCCCTTTGCCTACCTTATCCGACTCCTAATATCTTCTCTATCCTATGGCCCGAGTAACCGGAAACAGCCTGCTGCGTGGCCTCAGCGGCACCCTGGGCAACATCACCATCCGCCAGGTCGGCAAGGAAACCATCGTCTCGGCCGCCGAGGGGCCCAAGAAGGCACCGCCCTCCGAGAAGCAGCTGATCCAGCGCCAGCGCATGCATTTAGCCCGGTGCTACTCGGAAATCCTGAAGCAAGACCCGGCCCTCAAGGCGCTTTACGCCACCGGAATTACCGACCGCCTCAAAAACGCCCGCCTGGTTGCTATCAGCGACTTTATGAACTCGCCTGAAGTCCTGGGAGCCGACCTAAGCGCCTACCGAGGCCGCCCCGGCGACGGTATCCGCCTCTACGCTACTGATGATTTCGCCGTCGTGGGCGTAGAGGCTCGTCTGTACTCGGCCGCTGACCAGCTCCTGACCCAAGGGCCGGCGGTGCTCCAACCCGACGGCTGCTGGCTGTTCCGCCTGCCTCCGGCTGGTCTACCGCAGTCCGCCACCCGCCTCGACGTAGTGGCCTCCGACCGGCCCGGCAACCATACGCTCCGGCAGTTTCCGCTGTAGCCTGCGTTCCTGCGTTTTGTCCTATCCGGCCAGCTTCCGGGTATGGCGCTTCCTGCCACTTAGTCTAGAAGCAGTCTAGAGCCAGTCTAGAAGCAGTCAAGAAGCACTATAGCGGAAATATCCACTTTCCCCGGACCTGCCCCGGGACTTCCCGCGTGCCATTGCGAGGCGCACCCGAAGGACAGCGTAGCTAATCCGTCCTCTGCGCGGGTAGCCCCGGCCTGTTACCAGAAAGCCCTTTCCTACGCGCTGGTGGGAAAGGGCTTTGGTGCGTTGGTATTGCCCGCGGTGGGGTAGGGGAGGAAGGTCCTTCGGCTGCGCCTCAGGATGACAGACGGAAATTGACAAACGGGGTAGAGTTACTTACCGGCCGGGAACTCGTAGCCGTGGAAGTCCTGGCGGAGCTGGGTTTTGAGCAGCTTGCCGGTGGCGGTGTGGGGTAATTGGTCGACGAACTCTACCGCGTCGGGTGTCCACCAGTGGGCTACTTTGCCCTCGAAGAAGGCCAGCAGCTCCTCTTTACTGACCTCGGCTTCGAGCTTGCGCACGACCACCAGCAGGGGCCTTTCGCTCCACTTGGGGTGGGGCAGGCCGATGACGGCGGCCTCGGCCACGGCGGGGTGGGCCACGGCCAGGTTTTCCAGGTCGATGGAGCTGATCCACTCGCCCCCCGACTTGATGACGTCCTTGGACCGGTCGGTGATGTTCATGAAGCCGCTGGGGTCGATGGTGGCTACGTCGCCGGTGCGGAACCAGCCATCCGGGGTAAACTGGGCCCGGTTATCGGACTGGTAGTAGCCGCCGGCCACGAAGGGGCCGCGCACGAGCAGGTCGCCGAAGGCCCGGCCGTCGTGGGGCAGCTCGTGGCCCTCGTCGTCCACGATTTTCAGGTCGATGCCGAAGATGGCGCGGCCCTGCTTGGTGCTAATGGCAAACTGCTCATCGGGGCTGAGGCTGAGCTGCTGGCTCTTGGGCGTGTTGACGGTGCCCAGGGGCGAGGTTTCGCTCATGCCCCAGGCGTGGCGGATGGTCACGCCCAGCTCCTCGTCGAAAGCCCGGAGCAGGGCCGGCGGGCAGGAAGCTCCGCCCACTATCATCTTGGAAAGCGTGCTGAAGCGGGCCTTTTTCTCCCGCATGAAGGTGAGCAGGCCAAACCAGATGGTGGGCACCCCGGCCGAGAAGGTCACGCCCTCGTTCTCGAACAGCTCGTACAGGCTGGCCGCGTCGAGGCCGGGGCCGGGCAGCACCAGCTTGCAGCCGATCATGGGGGCCAGGTACGGTATGCCCCAGGCGTTGACGTGGAACATGGGCACCACGGGCAGAATCACGTCCCGGGCCGAGCAGTTGAAGCAGTCGGGCAGGGCCGCGGCGTAGCTGTGCAGCAGCGTGGAGCGGTGGGAGTAGAGCACGCCCTTGGGCTGGTCGGTGGTGCCGGAGGTGTAGCAGAGCGAGGAGGCGGTGTTCTCGTCGAAATAGGGCCACTCAAACTCGGGCTTGTGGGCGGCCAGCAGGTCTTCGTAGCAGCGGATGTCGGGTAGGGTGCTGGCCTCGGGCATGTGGGCGCGGTCGGTCATCAGCACCCAGCCTTCCACCTTGGGGCAGTGCGGGGCCAGCTTCTCGACCAGGGGCAGAAAGGTCAGGTCGAAGAAGATGAACCGGTCGGCGGCGTGGTTGATGATGTAGACGAGCTGCTCGGCAAAGAGGCGGGGGTTGATGGTATGGCACACCGCCCCGATACCCGAGACACCATAGTACAGCTCGAAGTGGCGGTGGTTGTTCCAGGCCAGCGTCCCGATTCGGTCCCCGTTTTGCACGCCCAGCTCGGTCAGGGCATTGGCCAGCTGCTGGGCCCGCAGGTGGGCGGCGTGGTAGGTGTAGCGGTGGATGCCGCCCTCGGTCAGGCGGGTCACGATTTCGGTGTCGGCGTGCCACTTGGCGGCGTGCTGCAGGAGCCCGGCGATGCGCAGGGGCTCGTTCATCATTAATCCTTGCATACGGTTTGGATGGGGTTTCACGCAGTGTTTCGCAGTGGAAGGCGCAGGGTCTCGCAGTGGTCGTTCTTACAGACCGTTGACGAGGCGGTGCATGTGGTCTTTGAGGTGGGCTACGTTGAAGTTGATGAGCTGGCCCAGCTTGAGGTTGGAAAGCTTGAGGTAGGTGAGGAGCTGCTTGAAATGTACTTCCTGCAGGGCCTCTACGGATTTGATTTCTACGATTACTTTTCCGGCTACCAGTAGGTCGAGGCGGAAGCCGGCTTCCAGCTGCACCCCGGCATAAACCATCGGCAGGGCCACCTGCGTCTGCACCAGCAGGCCCAGCTGCCGCAGCTCATGGGCCAGGGCTACCTCGTATACCGATTCGAGCAGCCCTGGCCCGAGAGCAGTATGCACCTTAAAAGCCGCCCGACGAATCTCAAACGAAATATCATTCTCAGTCATAATTCCTATATCTAGTTTCCGCTGAATATAAGAACAACACTGCGAAACCCTGCGGTTTACCACCGCGAGACACTGCGTGAAACCCTACTCCTCCACCGTCGTCTCCACCTGCTGCTTCTGCGCCCTGCGGATACTTTCCAAAGCCACCTGCAGAATGTCGGTCCGCACGTTCAGCTCGCCGATCTTGTTGTTGCGCCGGGTCGGGTTCACGCGGTTGGACAGGAACACGTAGACCAGCTCCTGCTCGGGGTCGACCCAGAAGAAGGTGCCGGTGAAGCCCGAGTGGCCGAAGCTGCTGGCCGAGGCGTCGGGGGCGGTGTTGCCGGCGGGCGGGGTGGCCGGCCGGTCGAAGCCCAGGCCGCGGCGGTTGCCCTGGTCGCAGAACTGGCAGCGGGTGTAGTCGGCCAGGATTTCGGGCTTGAGAAGCTGCTGCCCGCCGTACTTGCCCTGCCAGGCGTAGGTCTGCACCAGCTTGGCCAGGTCGTTGGCGTTGCCAAAGAGGCCCGCGTGGCTGGAAAGGCCGCCGAGCAGGGCCGCGCCCTCGTCGTGTACGGTGCCGTGCAGCTGCTGGCGGCGGAACAGCGAGTCGTACTCGGTGGGGGCAATGCGGCGGCGCGGGAAGCGGCGGGTGGGGTTGAAGCCCAGGGTGGTGGCGCCCAGGGGCCGGTACACCTGCTGCTGCAAAAACTGGTCGAACGGCAGGCCGGTGATGCGCTTGACCAGCAGCGGGTAGAGGTAGAAGGATAAGTCGGAGTACACGTAGCCCGGCTTCTCGTTCAGCGGCGACTCGCCGATCTGCCGCACCAGCTGCGCGGGCAGATCCTGGCGGCCCCAGAGCTTGGTAGCCACTTGCAGCGGGAAGCGGGCCGAGGAATCGGGGCGGAAGAAGCGGCGGCTGAGCTGGGCGTCGGGAGCGGGCTTCTTATTAGGATCGGGTTTGCTAAAGCCTGAGAACAGGCCCGCGAAAAATCCTTTGGGCCGGGTGTAGCCCTGCCAGAACGGAATCCAGGCTTTCAGGCGGGCCTGGTGGGCCAGCACGTCGCGCAGCTTCAGGTCCTGCTTGTTGGTGCCCTTGAGCTCGGGGAAATAGTCGCCCAGGGTTTTGTCGGGGCTGAACTGGCCCTGTTCCTGGAGCTTCAGCAGGGCCGGCACGGCCGCCGATACTTTCGTGAGCGAAGCCAGGTCGTAGAGGTCGGTGTTGCGCACCGGGCGACTGGGCTTACCGGCCTGGGCCGGGGTGTCGGCGAAGCTGTGGGTGCCGTAGCTTTTGCGCAGTACCACCGTGCCCTGGCGGGCAATAAGCACTTCGCAGCCCGGCATGGCGCGGGCGGCCAGCGCCTGGGCCACGATGGAGTCGACGCGGGCTTCGAGGTTGTTGTTCATGCCCACGTCTTCGGGGAAGCCGTAGCGCAGGCGCTGCCCGCCGGTGGTGTTCAGACCAAAGCCCTGGCTGTACTTGTCGGTCACCGTTACGGGTAGCTGGCCGGTGGCGCCGATACCGCCGAAAATCACCTGGGCCGTTGTTTCCTGGGCGTTTTTGCTTTCCTGGTAAGCCAGCAGCACAGCGTCGGCCCGGTCCAGGTCCCGGATTTTGGCCACGGCGTAGGCATTGCCAAACACGCTGACGACGACGCGCTGCCGGGCGCTGGTCAGCTCGCGCAGCAGCAGGTTGGTTTCGGGCGTCACGCCGAAGCTGGTGGCCGGCTGCCGGCCCAGGTTATTGACGCCCACCAGCACCATATTGTAGCGGGCTAGCTGGTTGCGCATCTGCGTCAGCTCGTCGAGCGTGGCGGTGGCGCTCAGCCAGTAGTGGTCTGCGGGGGCGTAGTCGGCGGCGAGGCGCTGGAAGTCGGTGGTGTCCTTGGTGCCGATGGTGAGTGTGGCCAGGCGCAGGGTGTCGAGGCGCTGGAGGGGCAGCACGTTTTTCTGGTTGCGCAGCACCGTCACGCTCAGGCTGGAAAGCTTCTGGCTCAGGGCCTGGGCGTGCACCGAGTTCAGGTCGGGGTAGAGGTTGCGCAGCTCGATGGGGCGGTATTTGTTCAGGCCGGCCCACTGCTTCAGAGCCAGTACCTTGCGGCAGCGGGCGTCGATGTCTTCCTGCCGGAGCTGGCCCGCGTTGATGGCGGCGCGCACCATCTGCAGGGCCAGGGGAATGTTTTTGGAGAACTCCAGAATGTCGTTGCCGGCCAGCAGGGCGCGCAGGTCGGCCTCGCCGGGCGGGTACTTGCTGATAACGCCCTTCATGTTCATGGCGTCGGTGAAAATTACGCCCTGGAAGCCCATTTGCTGCTTGACCATGCCCGTGATAATCGGCTTGGAAAGCGTGCTGGGCATGCCGGTGCTGTCGAGGGCCGGCACGTTGAGGTGGGCAATCATGATGCCGCCCAGGCCGCGCCGCATCAAGTCCCGGAATGGAAACAGCTCCAGCGTATCGAGCCGCCGCCGATCCACGCGCACCAGGGGCAGGGCCAGGTGGGAGTCGGTGTCGGTGTCGCCGTGGCCGGGAAAGTGCTTGGCTACGGCCAGCACGCCCGCGTCCTGCATGCCGCGCATGTAGAGGTAGCTTTTCTCGGTCACGTTTTCGCGCTGCTCGCCCCAGCTGCGGAAGCCGATGACGGGGTTGGCCGCGTTGTTGTTCACGTCGACCACCGGCGCGAAGTTGACGTGCATGCCCAGGCGCTTAAACTGCGCGGCCACTTCCTGGCCCATGTCGTAGAGCAGCTGGTTCTGGCGGATGCCGCCCATGCTCATCTGGAACGGGAACTTCACCACGCTGTCGAGGCGCATACCCGCGCCCCACTCGCCGTCCATAGCCACCAGCAGGGGCACTTTGCTCTGGCTCTGGTAGCGGTTCAGCAGCTTGCTTTGCCGCACGGGGCCGCCCTGGAAGAAAATCAGCCCCCCGATGCCGTACTGCTGGATCAGGGTCGAAATGGAGTCTTCGTCGATCCGCTTGCGGTTGGAGTAGGCCGCCACCATAAACAGCTGGGCCACGCGCTGGTCGGGCGTGAGGGTCTTCATCACCGAATCGACCCAGCGCGAGGAAGCCAGCTGGCT
Source organism: Hymenobacter aquaticus (assembly GCF_004765605.1). Lineage (NCBI taxonomy): Bacteria > Pseudomonadati > Bacteroidota > Cytophagia > Cytophagales > Hymenobacteraceae > Hymenobacter > Hymenobacter aquaticus. The sequence continues at coordinate 1,656,524 of NZ_SRLC01000002.1, forward strand.
GGCAAACGGCACCGGCTGGGCGCCGCGCGGCCGGGCGGCCGGGGCTTTGGCGGTGGCCGGCGCCGTCGTCGGTTTCGCCGCGGCAGCGGCTGCGGCGGCCCTGCGGGCCCGGGCTTTGGCGGCGGCCGCCTGGGCTTCCCGGTAGTCCAGGATTTCCTGGCGACGGCGGGCGGCGGCGCTTTGCCGGCCGGGCCGGGCGGTGGTGGTTTTCTTTTTGGCGGAAGACTTCTTGCGGCGCTGGGCGTTGGCGTCGGCCGGGCTGAGCACAACCAACAGCAGCCACAAAAACGAGAGGAGGCGGGCGAAAGACAAAATCGGAATAGCGGTTAGCCAGGGGTGAGGCTGCTAATTTAGCGGAATGTGGGGTGTTGGTGGCGTCGGCCGCGCCGCACGGCCGCTACCGCACTGCCAACGGGGCCGCGCTGCCGACCAAGCCGACCCGGTAAGGCAAAGAAAAAGCGTTGCCAGGCAACCGCGGGCTTCGAGTGGTGACGTTGTGCTGTAGCCCGGGTTTTTGCGCGGACCGGAAAACTTTCCCTGTGCAAAGCCAGAGCGGTCCTACTTTTGCAAGGCCGCATACCCTTCCGGGCTCCGGGGCCGTTTACCGGGTCAGGAGCCTTTCCTCACTTATCCTATCTGCCGTTTTGATGACTTTCGCTGCTTCCGTCTCTTCTGCTGCCGCCACCCGGCGGCGGTTCCGGCCCGCCGCCCTGCTGCTGGTGCTCGGCCTGTTGTTTGCCCAATTTGCCCAGGCCCAGCAGCTGCGCGGCGTCGTGCTCGACAAGGATTCCAACCAGCCGCTGCCCTTCGCCAGCGTGTCGGTGCCGGGCACCACGTTGGGCACCACCACTAATACCGAGGGCGAGTTCTCGCTGAAAGTAAACAAGCTGCCCATCACGCTGCTGATTTCGGAGCTGGGCCACGTGCGCGACACCCTGCGCGTGACCTCCAACGCCGAGCTGCTGCGTGTATCCCTGGCGTCGGCCACCATCACGCTGCCCGAGGTGAAAGTGGGCAGCTACGCCTTCCGCCTCGTCGATAGGGCCTTCCGCCAGTTGCAGCGCAGCTACAGCCGCAAGTTCTACGGCAAGGCCTTCTACCGCCAGACCACCCGCATCGGCGGCGAGCCGACCGAGCTGCAGGAAGTAGTCTGGAACGTGAAGTCGACCACGGCCCGCATCGAGGGGACGGCCATTGCCCAGGGCCGCTACGCCGCCAAGCAAAGCCTGACCAGCTTCAGCAACTTCTCGCTCTACACCAAATCCTACGGCCTCTACGACGCCAACGCCGATACGCTCAAGTCATTGGCCCTGCTGAGCCCCAACGCGGTGAAAAACTACCTGCTGGACCTGAAAGGCGTAGTGGCCGGCCCCGACAGCACCAAGGGCGGCATTGCCGAAATCGACTTCGAAACCCGGCCCGAGCTTACCCGCTACAAGGCCCAGGGCACCATCTGGATTGACGTGGACAGCTACAAAGTGGTGCGCTACCGCATGACGACGCCCAACTTCACGGCCTCCACGTCCAACGTCAACCAGAAATTCCGCAACACCAAGCTCGACATCGAAATGTCGTTCCAGAACACCGAGGAACCCATTGCGCCGCTCGAATACATGAAGGTGAACCTCTCCGCCGAGCTGACCACGCCCGGCAAGCCCGCCACCCCGCTCACCGTCTCGTCGTTCACCTTCTTCTACGACACCAGCACCACGCCCACCAGCATCCCGTATGCCCGCGTCAGCGTGCAGGACCGCGACCTGGAGGCCATCAAGAGCATCAAGTACGACCCCGAGTTCTGGGCCAACAACCCCGTGGTGAAGCGCACCCCGGTCGAGGACGAGGTCATTCAGTCGTTCGAGAAGCGCGGCGCATTCGGCACGATGGTGCCCAAGGCCGAAGCCAAGCCCGACGTGCGCATCGATAAAAACGGCCGCGTTATCAAGTAGGTAGCGCTGCTTAGCGCATAACGAAAAAGGCCCCGGAAGCTACTTCCGGGGCCTTTTTTAGTTATAGCAGCTTGTGCTCTAACGCAGGGCGTCATGCAGAGCGCAGCGAAGCATCTCGCGTGCTGACGTTGTAGGAGTAATCATATAGCATTGCACGCGAGATGCTTCGCTGCGCTCTGCATGACCTTTCTAACGGCCTCTCAACGTGCTGAGCCAACTACGGGTTGGTGCTCCACATGCCGGCTTCCTTGATGAAGATGCGGCGGCTGAGTTTGAGCTGGGCGATGATGAACTCGGCCAGATCCTCGGGCTGCATTACCTTGTCGGGGTTGCCGTCGGTGAGCTTGTTGCCGATGGCCAGCTCGGTGGCCACGGTGCTGGGCGTGAGGGCCGACACCCGGATGTTCTGCTTGCGCACTTCCTGCATCAAGGACTCGGTGAGGCCCAGGATGGCGAACTTGGAGGCGCTGTAGGCGCTGGTAGTGGCCGCGCCGCGCTGTCCGGCGGTGGAGGCAACGTTGATAATGTCGCCGGTTTCGCGGGCTATCATCTGGGGCAGCACGGCCCGGGTGACGTAGTAGGTGCCCAGCAGGTTTACCTGGATGATCTTTTCCCACTCGGCCGGGTCCATGTCCACCAGCTTGGCGAAGGTGCCGATGCCGGCGTTGTTGATCAGGATGTCGAGGGTGCCGAGCTCGTCGAGGGCCTGGGCTACGGCGGCTTCCACGGCGCCGCGGTCGGCCACGTCGGCCGTTACTACCACGGCTTTCACGCCCAGGGCTTCGATTTCCCGGGCTACTTCCCGGAGCTGGCTTTCGGTGCGGGCCAGCAGGGCCACGTTGACGCCTTGCTGGGCCAGGGCCAGGGCCACGGCCCGCCCGATTCCTTTGCCTGCGCCCGTTACCAGGGCATTTTTTCCGGCTATTTCCTGCATTGTATGTGAGTTGTCGTGAGTGATTGGGTTGTATAACCGCCCGGAGGCTTCCGGGGTTTTTCGGGGCGGCTGTTTCTGCTGTCTGCCGTTGGGCTTTCCTGTCATCCTGAACGCAGTGAAGGACCTTATCACGCTGGCACGAGTCGTTGTGGCGCTTGTCGTTCAACTGTTATAAGGTCCTTCGCTTTGCTCAGGATGACAAACGCCTGGTCCGGCAGCTTTCCGGTGGCGCTGGTGTCTTTTCCGGCCAAACGCTTTACCTTCCCACCTCAACCACTACACATTCTTCCGGAATGAAAAAACTTGCTCTGGGCGGCCTGCTGGCCTGTGCGCTGCTGGCGGCCTGCAACCAGCAAAAAACCGCCGACAACGCCTCTTCTACCACCGAAACCGGCTCCGCTGACGTGAAAGACCTCGCCACGCTGTTTACCAACTACTGGGAAGAGCAGGCCAAGCTGTTTCCGCTGGCGGCCACGGCCCAGGGCGACAACCGCTACAACGACCAGCTGCCCAACGACCAGACCAAGGCTTTCCGCGCCGGCTTGCAGGAGTTTTACCAGCGCTACCTCAGCCAGCTCCAGAAATTCGACCGCGCCACGCTGTCGGAAAACGACCGGATCAGCTACGACATCTTTCAGTACGACCTGCAAGCGCGCCTCGCCGGGCTCAAGCTGGGCATCGTAGTGGGCAGCGACTACCCCAACAGCTGGATGATTCCGTTCAGCCAGTTCGGGGGCCTGCCGATTTCGCTGGGGCAGTTTGGCTCGGGCTCGGGCGCGCAGCCCTTCAAAACGCCCCAGGACTACGACCAGTGGCTGGGCCGGGTGCACGGCTTTCCGGCCTGGGCCGATTCGGCCATCAGCAACTTCCGCCAGGGCATGAAGGCCGGCGTGATGCTGCCCAAAGCATTGGTAGAGAAGATGATTCCGCAGATGCGCGACCTGGTGGTGACGGACGCGGCCAAGTCCCTGTTCTACGGGCCCATCAATGCCTTCCCAAAGGACTTCTCGACCACCGACCGAAAGCGGATTTCCTCGGCCTACCAGGAAGCTATTCTCCAGGAATTGTCGCCGACGTATAAGAAGCTGGCCGACTTCCTGGAAACCGAATACCTGCCCAAGGCCCGGCCCAGCACCGGCATTTCGGCCCTGCCCAACGGGGCGGCGCAGTACGCTTTCCTGGCTAAATACTGGACCACGACCGACAAGACGCCGGAGGAAATCTACCAGACCGGCCTCGCGGAGGTCAAGCGCATCCGCCAGGAAATGGAGCGGGTCAAGGCGCAGGTGGGCTTCAAGGGCGACCTGCCGGCTTTCTTCGCCTACCTGAAGACCGACAAGCGGTTCATGCCCTACAAAACGCCCGAAGAGGTGCTGGGTGCCTTCCGGAAAATTCAGGCCACCATCGACCCCAACCTGAAAAAGATGTTCGGGCGCACGCCCAAAACCGGCTTCCAAATCCGGCAGACGGAGGCTTTCCGCGCCGAGTCAGCCTCGGCCGAGTACAACCAGGGCACGCCCGACGGCTCCCGCCCCGGCATTTTCTACATCCCGATTCTGGACGCCACCACCTTCAACACGACCTCGGGCATGGAGTCGCTGTTTCTGCACGAAGCCATTCCGGGCCACCACTACCAGGTGTCGTTGCAGCAGGAAAACGAGAGCCTGCCCAAGTTCCGCCGCTTTGCCTGGTACGGGGCAATGGGCGAAGGCTGGGCGCTCTACACCGAAAGCCTGGGCAAGGAGCTGGGCCTCTATACCGACCCGTATCAGTACATGGGCGCGCTGGGCGACGAAATTCACCGCGCCATTCGCCTGGTAGTCGACGTGGGCATGCACACCAAGAACATGACCCGGGAGCAGGCCATTAAGTACATGATGGACAACGAGGCCATCGGGGAGCAGGGCGCTACCGCCGAAATCGAGCGGTACATGGCCATTCCAGGCCAGGCCCTGAGCTACAAGATCGGGCAGCTCAAGATTCGGGAGCTGCGCGACAAGTACCACACCCAGCTGGCGGCCGGTGCTTCGGGCAAGTTGCGCGAGAAGTATCCGCGCCAGAACGCCGAGCACTTCAGCCTCAGCGCCTTCCACGACGAGCTGCTGAAGGACGGCGTGATGCCGCTCTCGGTGCTGGAGCGCAAAATGGACGACTGGGCCGCCGACCAGAAGTAGCTTCCGCAGACTCACTACCGTACAACAGCCTCATTTCCGGTCCGCGTGGCGACTGGAAATGAGGCTGTTTGGGTTAGAAAACCAGCCAAAGTAGCCGCGCGGCCGACGAGCCCCCGCCGCCGAATCGGGTGGTAGAGCTGGCAGCAGGGGCCTGCTGCCGGCGGGGCCGCCGGGCTTTTCTGGCGCGGGCCTGAACATTTGGCTGCGTTGCCGGTCCTTGATCCGCACCCAGCCCCAGCCCATGCGCCACCTGACTACCGCCGACCTTGCCGCCTTCGAGAAGGTATACCGCCTGAACCTGATTAACTCCATCACCGGCTACAAGCCCGCCAACCTGATTGGGACAGCCTCGGCCGCCGGCGCGACCAACGTGGCTATTTTCAGCTCCGTCATTCACCTGGGCTCGGCCCCGGCCGTGCTCGGCATCGTGACGCGGCCGGCCACGGTGCCGCGCCACACTTACGAGAACATCAAGGCCACCGGCTGCTACACCATCAACCACGTGGCCGCCGACTTCGTGGCCGCCGCCCACTACACCTCCGCCGATTTTCCGCGGGAAGAATCCGAGTTTGCCCAGTGCGGCCTCACGCCCGTCTACCGCGACGATTTTCCGGCGCCCTACGTCGGCGAGAGCCGTATTGGGCTGGGTCTGCGCCTGCGCGAAGAGCTGCCCATTCACAACGGCACGGTGCTGCTGGTGGGCACCGTCGAGCACATCTACCTGCCCGAGGAAGTGCTGCGCCCCGATGGCACCCTGGATTTGCAGCAGGCTGGGGCCGTCTGCATCTCCGGCCTCGATGGCTACCACCAGGTGGCGCCGCTGGCTTCTTTTGCCTACGCCCGGCTCGGGCAGGGGCCCCAGCCAAAGGCGTGAGAAGCCCGACGAGGCCAACGCCCCGCCCCGGCGTGCGTTAGAGGAGGCAATCAACCCTTTCTTTCGCACGTACTCTTTCCCTGATATGGCAACTCCCTTTTGGCAAACCCTGAGCCTGGGCACCCTGGCTGGCCTGCGCAGCATGACGCCGCTGGCTTTTCTGAGCCGTTCCTTTTCCAAACAGCACTCCGCCGCCATTGCCGCCTCACCGTTTCGGCTGCTGCAGTCGGGTGCGGCGGCTACGGGCCTGAAGGTGCTGGCCGCCGGCGAAATGGTAGCCGACAAGCTGCCCGGCATGCCCGACCGGATTTCGCCTACCGCCCTGTTGGGCCGCAGCCTGTCGGGCGCCCTGATGGGGGCCATGCTCTACAAGTCGGGCCGGCGCTCCTGGCTCGGGGGCGGGCTGCTGGGCGGCTTGGCAGCGGTAGCCGGTACCTTCGGTAGCTTTTATCTGCGCAAGGAGTTGGGCCGGCAAACCCAGCTGCCCGATGCCGTGTGGGCCTTGCTGGAAGACGCCACCGTCGTGGCCAGCAGCCAAGCCGCCAGCCGCCACGCGGCCCAGCCCGCCCGCAGCCGCCGCGACGCCTACGTGCCCCGGCACCGGGCCGCGGCACCTTCCCGCCACGCCAACTACGAGTCGCTGTTTTAGCCGCCGCCACGGAACCGCTTACCCAAAGAAAATCCCGCGCAGCACACGCTACGCGGGATTTTTCTTTGAAGTAAGCAAGTAGATAGCGCCCAGAGGGCTACTGATTGCCGGTGGCTTTGTCGATGGGAGTGGGCTGAGCGGGGGCGGTGGGAGTGGCCGTGCCGGTAGTGCCGCCGGGGGCAGATTCCAGCCCGCTATCCACCGATTGCATCTGGTCGGGGGCCGAGCCCTTACCGGTAGCGGGCTGCACGTTCTGCTCGCCGTTCACGCTGTCCATGTTGGTTTCGATGGTGCGGGCCGGGGGCGCGGTCGAGAAGTCGTTGACGTTCTGCCGGTCTTCGCCGGGCGTGCGCGACCGGTCGCAGGCCGTGGTCAGGGCCGCCGCGGTGCCCAGCAGGGCCGCCAGCACAAAGCGCTGAGTGAGTTTCATAAAGAAGGTGTTTGGAGTTCAGATAAGAGTTGGTGATGCCCTATACGGCAAACCGGGCCCGCGTAGCTGAAGTGTCAGGTGCCCAATATTGCCGGCTTCGGCCCCAAACCCTGCCCCGCTGCCGCCCTCGATTGCCAAAGCTTTAGCTTTGCCCCATGCCTATTCCAGCCCTGATGAACTGGAGCGGGGGCAAAGACTCGGCCCTGGCGCTCTACCATGCCCTCCGCGACCCGCGCTACGCGGTGCGCCACCTGCTCACGAGCGTGAGCCAGCCCTACCAGCGCGTGTCGATGCACGGCGTGCGGGTGGCCCTGCTCGAAGCCCAGGCCCAACAGATTGGCCTGCCGCTCACCAAGCTAGAGCTGCCCGAAGCGCCGGACATGACCCAGTACGAAGAGCTGATGCGCGCCACGTTGGCCCCGCTGCAAGCCCAGGGCCTGCACCACGCCATCTTCGGCGACATTTTCCTGGAAGACCTGCGCGCCTACCGCGAGCAGCAACTGGCCCGGGTGCAAATGCAGGCCGTATTTCCGCTGTGGCAGCGCAGCAGCGCCGATATTCTGCGTGAGTACCTGGCCTTGGGCTTCCGGGCGGTGGTGGTGTGCGTAAACGAGGCCCACCTCGACCAGAGCTTCTGCGGCCGCCTGCTCGACGAGGATTTTCTGCGCGACCTGCCGCCCGGCGTCGACCCCTGCGGCGAAAACGGCGAGTACCACAGCTTCGTGTTTGAGGCGCCCTACTTTCGCCAGCCCATTGCCTTCACCCGGGGTGAAATCGTGCGCCGCACCTACCCGGCCCCCGACGGGGCCGCGCCGGCGGGCTTCTGGTACTGCGACCTGCTGCCCGCCGACTGAGCGCCTCGCCGCTCGGGCGGGTGGTGGCCGAGGCCCTTAGCCTCTGGCTGAAGAAATGGGAAGCTCCCGGCCGAGCAATAGGGCGGAAGCAAACAGGCCACCAGGCTGAACTATATTCAGCCTGGTGGCCTGCGTACCGTTTCATTCTGAGTTGCTTAGAACTCGTAGGAGTCGCGGTGCCGGCGGGCGTACCGCTCGGCGTATTCGTGGTGGCCGCGCCGGGCTTTGGGTTTGTCGCGCAGCAGCAGGTAGCCCAGGCCCCCGACCAGCGCCGCCCCGATAACCCACTTGGGCAGGAGGCTTTCCGTGGCCGGCGGCACCGACACTACACCGGTTTCGTCGGCGACGGCCGGGTGGCCCACGTAGCGGCCCTGCGCGGGCACGGCCCGCTGCTCAAAGTGCAAAGCCAGCTCGTGCAGCTGCCGGCGCAGCTCTTCCCCGTGCATCGGAATGCCGTGGCCGGTAGCGGCAATCTGCGGCTCCAGGGCGGCCAGCTTTTCTACCGAAGCCCGGGCTTGCTGCCAGTCGGGGGTGAAATAGGCGGGCGGGCCGTGCACTTCCTGGCGCTGCTCCCACACCTCCGCGCCCGACTCCTGCTTCACCGTCACGAAGGCGTCGCCGCTGAGCAGGGTCCGGTCGTACTCCCGGAAAAAGGACACGTGGCCCGGCGTATGGCCCGGCGTATGCACCCAGCGCCACTCCGAGAGAAACGGCACGGTGCCGTTCAGGGGCAGGGGCTGCACCCGGGAGCCCAGGTCGATGGGCTTTTTGGGGTAGAGAAACGACATGGCCGCCATAGCGCCCCCGCCCACCGTGGGGTCGGGCGGCGGATACGACGAGCGGCCGGTGAGGTAGGGCAGCTCCAGCGGGTGGGCATACACCGGCACGTTCCACTCCTGGGCCAGCGTTTTGAGGGCCCCGACGTGGTCGAAGTGGCCGTGGGTCAGGATAATGGCCGCCGGCGGGTTGTTGGGGCCGAAAATCGTTTCGGCGTGGTGCTTGATCTTCTCCGCCGAGCCCGGCAGGCCCGCGTCGACGAGCACCCAGGGCTCCAGCGGCGAAGAGGTGTCGCGCACGAAATACAGGTTGGCGAAGACGTTGCGCAGCCCCCAGACTCCGGGCACGACAGCCTGAAGCGCGGGCGTATTGGCGCGGTTTGCGGTGTTTGGCATAGGGGCAAGGTGGGCTAGAGTGGACGGGAAGGAAGAGCGGGCCGGTACTGCCACCGGCTGCTATCCGGCTGAAATACGCAGCTTTTTCGGGTGAGGCCAGGATTCAGAACCGATTTGCGCCCCACCGTTGAGGTTGGCCGACGGCTACGGTTGAGGTTCGCAGCCGCACAGCAGCTCGCGCTTTGGCACGGAAACCTGGTAGTCGGGCAACGACACTTCCTTCATGTAAATGACCTCCAGGCGGCGCAGGGGCGGGTGCGTGGGGTCTTCGTGCCAGATGCGCAGCAGGTAGTTGCAGTAGTAGGGCCGCATGTACTCGTTGCTCACGAACAGATAATTCTCGCTGTACTTGCGCCACCGGTCATTTTTGAAGAGCGCCACCACCGAGGCCGGCTTGGCGTAGGTGGTGGGCTGGCCCTGCCGGTTCAAATCCAGGTGCTGCCCCTGCCGGGTGGTGCCGTCCAGAATGTACCAGCCGTCGTCCTTGAACACGGCCGGCGCGAACATGCCCCAGTGCTGGTCGACGCGAAACAGGTAGCCAAACCAGCGCAGCGGCTGCGACATGTACAGCGAGGGTTGGTTCACGCTGTCCAGGTTCCACCAGAGCACGTAGCCCAGCAGCACGGTCACGGCCGCGTTGCGCAGGTGGCGCAGCAGAGCGCGGCGGCTGTCCGTGAGCTGAAAGCCGGGTTCCAGGCGCAGCCGCACGGGCAGCCGCAGGCGGGCCAGGTGCGGCCGTACCCTTGCCAAGCGCGCCGCCACCCGAGGGCCCAGCCGCTGGCGGCCCCGGGCCAGGCGCTTGTCGAGCCAGTCGAGGACGACAGGCGGCAGCAGCCCCAGCACCGAGGCCATGTTGATCAGGAAAAACAGCCCGACGAACAGCGTAAGGCTGATGCCCAGGTGGAACAAGTACATGACGCCCACAAAAAACAGCCGCCACCATGTGACCCGAAACGGAATAAAGAGCACGAATGGCAGCAGCAGCTCGGTGTAATAGGTGGCAAACGTGAGCCAGTGCAGCAGCCCAGGGTAGGGGTAAAGCAGGCGCCCGCCCGGCAGCAGCACCTGGTCGAGGCTGAGGGCGTAGTAGAGGGCCGTGCCCTCGGTGGTCCACTCCGGGGCGCTTTTCAGCAGGGCCGTGCACCAGTACACCAGCGCAATCTGGACGATGTAAGCCACGGTGGCGGCGCTGAAGTACGTGAGCCGGGCGGGCCGCTCCCGGCCGCGCGCATCCACGGAATACAGGCGGCCCCAGGGCAGAAACAGGGCCCAGAACAGCAGCATCCGCAATAAATCGTCGCCGCCCTGCCCGATAAGCGGGTTGCGGTTTTGCACCGACACCAGCAGCAGCCAGGTCACAAACGTCGCCAGGCGGGTGTGGTAGCCCACCAGCAGGGCCACGGCCCCAGCGGCTTCCAGCAGAAACAATACCGCCTGCGCCTGCCACAAGCCGCTGGCCGCGTGCAGCGAGAACTGGTAGGGGTTCCAGCAGTACTGGTACAACACGTGCAGGGGCAGCACGCCCAGGTTGGAATAGTGGGCTTCCAGATCGGTGCTGCGAATGGCAACGTCGAGCAGCACAACGGCGGCTACCCCGATGCGCAGCAGGGCCAGGGCCCGCAGGTCGACAACGAAAGGACGGCGCAGAAAGCGTAGAATCCGGGGCATAAGCTGCCGCTTCGGGTGAAAAGTAAATGAGAAAGGCGAGCAGAAGCCCCGTCCGGTGGAACGGCGCCCCTGTTCGCCTTACGTAATCGTGCCGGAAACAGCGGCCAATGCGGCCTAACGGGTGGTCGAGCCGCTGGTGGTGCCCACGCCGGTGCTATAAAGAAAGGGCAACCACCTCGTCGGCAATTACCCTTTCTCTGTAGCGGTTAAGCTGGATTATTGGCCGCCGGTAGTACCCGTCGAGCCCGTGCCACCGGCCGTGCTACCCGTGCCACCGGCCGTGCTGCCGCCAGTGGTAGTACCGGCCGTAGAACCCAGCCCGTCCGCGGTGCTGCCGCCGGCCGTGGTGCCGCTGGTAGAGCCCGAACCCGAGCCGCTGGTGCTGCTCATGTCGCCGCTGGTCGAGCCGCTGCCCATGTCCCCGGAGCCGGAGGTGCTGCCGCTCATCGTGCTGCTGGTGTCGGAGCTCATGCCGGCGTCGTTGGTGCTGGTGGCTTCTTCGGTGGCCATGCTGGAGCCGCCGCCGTTTTCGGCCGTGCCGCTGCCGTTGTTGTCGCCGCAGGCACTCAAGGTCAGGGAGCCCACGCAAAGGGCTGCCGCCAGAATCATTATTCGGGGGTTGTGCATAAAATTCGGGTCGAAAGAACAGTGAAAGGTAGTTTTGCTTCTTCTATACGGTTGATTATGAAGTGGTAGCTGGTCGTTGCGTTGAGGATTAATACGGAATTTTCGCAACAAACCCGGATGCGGCAAGTACGCAAACGTCCGTTCGGGACCCTACTGGCGGCCCCGGCATCCTACTTTTCCGCCCTTACGTTGTTAGGGCTTCATACCTGATTTTTCCGAGCTTATGGCCCCTCCGGCAGCTACCATTCTTTTCGATGGGGTGTGCAACCTCTGCAATGGGTTTGTGCAGTTTATCATCCGGCGCGACCCGGCCGGCCGCTTCCGGTTTGCTTCCCTGCAGTCGGAGGCGGGCCGCGCGCTGCTCGCCGAGCATGGCCTGGTCCTGCCCGCCACGGGTCCCGAAACGGTGCTGCTCATCGACGATAAGCGGGTGTATAGCCACTCGACGGCCGTGCTGCGCGTTGCGCGCCACCTGGGCGGGGCCTGGCCGCTGCTCACGGTGTTCCAGCTGGTGCCCGCCGTTCTGCGCGATGCGGCCTACCGCTTCGTGGCCCGCAACCGCTACCGGTGGTTTGGGCAGCGCGAGGCCTGCTGGCTGCCTACCCCCGAGCTGAAACAGCGGTTCCTGCTCTAAAAACCTCTGGCTTCCAGCCGAGCTTCTATTTTTACACCTTCACCCCCAGGCTTGCCGGCCGCTTGGCGGCTTCCGCCTGCTTTTTCGTCCCCATCCCACTCTTTCTTTCCCGTATGCAGGCTCTCCAAATCGACGGCATCAACGAACCCGCCCACCTCCAGGAAATTCCCACGCCCGTGCCCGGTCCCGGCCAGGTGCTGGTGCAGCTGCACGCGGCGGCCCTCAACCACCGCGACGTCTGGATTCAGAAGGGCCAGTACGCCGGTCTGAAGTTTCCCTGCGTGCTGGGTTCCGACGGGGCCGGCGTCGTTACCGAAGTAGGCGACGGCGCCGATGCCAGCCTGCGGGGCCAGGCCGTGCTTATCAACCCCGGCCACAACTGGGGCGACAACCCGCGGGCCCAGGCGCGCAGCTTCACCATTCTGGGGTTGCCCGCGCAAGGCACCTTCGCCGAGTACGTGTGTGTCGGGGCCCGCTACGTGTGCCCGTTGCCCCGGCACCTGAGCTTCGAGCAGGGGGCCGCGTTGCCGCTCGGCGGCGTCACGGCCTACCGGGCCGCGTTTACCCGGGCGGGGTTGCAGGCCGGCGAGCGGGTGCTGATTACCGGCATTGGCGGCGGCGTGGCGTTGCTGGCCCTGCAAATGGCCGTAGCCGTTGGAGCCGAGGTGTGGGTCACGTCGGGCTCGGCCGAAAAGCTGGACCGGGCCCGGCAGCTCGGGGCCCGGGGCGGCATCAGCTACCAGGAAGAAAAATGGGCCGGCACGCTGGTCAAGCAGGCCGGCGGCCCCTTCGACGTGATTATCGACAGTGCGGCCGGCCCGGGCTTCGACGCCCTGCTCGACGCGGCCGCGCCGGGTGGGCGCATCGTGTTCTACGGCGGCACGCTGGGGGCCATTCCGCAGCTGTCCCCGGCCAAGGTGTTCTGGAAGCAGCTCTCCATCCTGGGCTCGACGATGGGCACCGAGCAGGATTTTGCCGCCATGGTCGCCCTGTTCGAGCAGCACCAGCTGGTCCCGGTCGTCGACCAGGTATTTCCCCTGGCCGAGGGCGAAGCCGCGTTGCGCCGCATGGATCAGGGCCAGCAATTCGGGAAAATCGTGCTGAAAATCAGAGACTGAAATCAGGTAAAAATGGTAGAATTATCCGGGTTAAATTGAATGTTGCCGGCCAGGGTTTTGTTATTTCTACAGCTGAGAGTACCACTTTGATCTTGCTGCTGAAGAACATGAAAAACCCCGCTGAATACCTGGAAAATCACGTTTTCGAAGCCCGTCGTCCGCGCAAAGAGCTACAGCCGGTAGTGGCCTACACCGATGCCGTGCAAGCCATTGAGCAAGCCCTGGCCGACGCGGAAAAGTACAAGTACCTGCTGATGCGGGCCCTGCGTCGCCACGCCGACGATATGCGCCCCGCGCAGCCGGTGCCGGCGCCGGTGGGCACCACGCCGGTGCTGCCCCTGTACCCGGCTTTTGAAGAGCGGGAACAGGTGGCCTAATGCCGGTCGTGCTGCCCCCAGTGCCAGCGGGTGGCTTCCTGAGCGGAAGCCACCCGTTTTTGCGTGTTTGTAACTTGAATTAGAAAGGCCGGTTCCGGCAGCGCCTCAGGCCCTGATGCCAAGCGTCTGCAGGTGGTGAGCCAGCGCCAAGGCCTGCTGCCGCAGCTCGGGCACCGCCGTCGACTCGAAGTAGGCGGGCCGCCGGCTGGGGCCCAGGGTGAAAAAGATACCGGACGGGTTGCCGGCCGCGTCGCGCAGGGCGCCGTGCTCATCCGTGGTGATGCCCAGGTGCAGCGCGTCGGGCACCAGGTGGCCGGCGGCGCGCAGGCTGCTTACCAGCGGGTCCGTAATCCGGCTGTAGTCGAGTAGGGGGCCGGTGCAGGAAATAACGTGCTGCACCGTGAGGCGGGCCTGCTGCCCCCGCCGGGCTATGGTCACTTGCAAATCGGGGCCGCTGGCCTGAATATCTTCCACCTTGCCCAGCTGCATGCGCACCAGGCCCGCATCCAGCATGCGCTGCACGGCCTGGGCGTTCTGGGGCGGGCTGCGGTGCCGCACCACCGACCAGATGGAAGCCACGTGGCGCAGAAAGCGCGCCTGCTCGGCCAGCGGCCACGCCTGCCAGATCTGACCCAGGTGGGGCCGCAACGAGTCGATAACCGGGCGCCAGTCGTGGCCTTGCGCCCGGGCCGCGCGCACGTGGCGGCGCACCACCCGCACCACCTCGGCCACGGTAGTGAGGCCGGCCAAGTCGGTAGCGTAGAAGCTGGGGTAAGTCTGGCCCAATGGGCCGTGCACCGTCGGCCAGCGGCCACTGCGGGCTACGACCGTTACCTGCCCGTAGTGCCCGTCGGCGGCCAGGCCCAGCAGCACGTCCACGGCCGTGAGGCCCGAGCCGATGAGCAGCACCGTATCGTCGGGCGCAATGTTGAGCAGGGCCTGCGGGCCCCAGGGGTTGGGGTGGTAGCGGGCGTGGCGGCGCACTTCCGGGCTCAGCCGGAGGTTGGGAGCCGGCGCAAAGTTGCCGAGGGCCAGCACCACCTGCTCACTGACGATTTCGTGGCCGTCGGCCAGGCGCACGGTGGCCGTTTGCCCGGCCGGGTCGGGCGTGGCGGCCACGGCCTTCTGATGATGACAAAAAAAGCGGATGCCGTTCCGGGAAGGCCAGGCCAGAACCTCTTCTGTGAGCTGTTGCAGGTAGCGGCCGTAGGTTTGGCGGGAGCAGAAGCCGCCCTCACACGCGGTGGCCTTGCTGTTGGCCAGCCAGTCGGTGAAGTGGGTGGGCTGCTGGGGGAAGGCGCTCAGGAAAGGGGCCCGCACGTTGAGCAGGTATTCTTTGCGGCGCGCCGAATACGCCAGTCCCGGCCCCGGCACGGGACGGGGCTCCACCAGGTGCACGTCCCACGCGTAGGGGCCGCCGGGCAGCTGCGCGAGCTGCACCAGCAGCATGGAGCCGGAGAAGCCTCCGCCCAGAATCGTAATGGTTCGTCGTGACACCGTGGCTGGTTGTGGGGTAGGAGCGGGAGCGGAATTCGGGGAGAAAATGCGCGAAAAATTCCAGTTGGAAAAATTCGGCCGCCCCGCCGTTGGCCAGTGGCCCAAAAACAAGCCG
Source organism: Hymenobacter aquaticus (assembly GCF_004765605.1). NCBI lineage: Bacteria > Pseudomonadati > Bacteroidota > Cytophagia > Cytophagales > Hymenobacteraceae > Hymenobacter > Hymenobacter aquaticus. Next base: position 1,671,593 of record NZ_SRLC01000002.1, read on the forward strand.
CCCGGCCGCGTATTACATACGGCCGGGCGGCAGGAAAGACGAAGCGCAACGGGCAAAAAACCGCGCCGGCCGTTTGGTTACAGGTACAGGCCCGGCACCAGATAGTTGCGCACGTAGTCGTCGATGCCGTCTTCGAGCTTGGTGAAGGGCCGGTCGTAGCCGATGCTGCGCAGCTTGCTCATGTCGGCCTGGGTGAAGTACTGGTAGGTGTCGCGGATGTCCTCGGGCGTGTCGCGGAAGCGGATGTCGGCGGGGCGGTCCAGGGCTTTGAACGTGTTCAGGGTCAGATCCAGGAAGGTGCGCGCCTCGCCGGTGCCCAGGTTGTAGATGCCCGAGTGCTGGCGGTTCTGCATCAGAAAGAAGCACACTTCCACCAGGTCCTTCACGTACACGAAGTCGCGCTGCTGCTCGCCGTCGGCGTAATCGGGGTTGTGGGAGCGGAACAGCGTCATGGAGCCGTGCTGCCGGATCTGCTCGAAGGCATGGAAAATCACCGAAGCCATGCGGCCCTTGTGGTACTCGTTGGGCCCGTACACGTTGAAAAACTTCAGGCCGGCCCAGAAAAACGGCTTTTCCGCCTGCTGCACGGCCCAGTTGTCGAAGTCGTTCTTCGAGTCGCCGTAAGGGTTCAGGGGGCGCAGCAGGGGCAGCAGGGCGTCGTCGTCGGAGTAGCCCAGCGTGCCCGAGCCGTAGGTGGCCGCCGAGGAGGCATACACCAGCGGCAGCTGATACTGGCAGCAGGCCCGCCACATTTTCTGCGAGTACTCCACGTTGAGCAGGTCGAAGATGGCCTTGTCCTGCTCGGTGGTGTCGGTGCGGGCCCCGAGGTGGAAGATGAACTCCACCTGCTCGTGGTTTTGGTCGAGCCAGTCGAAAAACTCGTTGCGGTCCACGTACTCGCGCAGGCGCTTGCCTTTCAGGTTGGCGAGCTTGCGCTCCACGGCGAAATTATCCACCACGACAATGTCGTTGAAGTTGGCGGCGTTCAGGCGGGTAACAAGGCAGCTGGCAATAAAGCCGGCCGCTCCGGTGACAACAATCATAAGGCTGATATTTTGGCCAAAAGTAGGGAAAAAGGACGGGTGGGTGCGCAGTAATGGTTCCGACAAGCCGGCACTTTGCCCCGACGGTTCCCGCAGAGGTACGCAGTGGTTTGCGCAGAGGACGCAGAGCGCGGCTGAAAAGCAACGGGTCCGCGCTACCTTTGGCCCCATGATGCGTTTTCCGTTTCCGCTGTCGACTCTGCTTTGGTCCGCGTTGCTGCTCACTGCCACGGTCGGCTGCCAATCCCACGACCAGCCGGCGGCCGGCGCCGCGGCCCCGGCCACGCAGCGCGTCACCGACGACGTGGGCCACCAGCTCACCATTCCGGCCCGGCCGCGCCGCATCATGTCGTTGGCCGCCTCGATGACCGAAATGCTGTTTGCCGTGGCCGATACCGCCACCATCGTGGCCCGCACCCAGGTGTGCGACTATCCCAAAGCGGCCCTGCGCAAGCAGGTTATCAGCAGCTACCCGCTCGACCTGGAAGGCCTCGTGGCCCTGCACCCCGACGTGGTGTTTACTACCGAAGGCATTACGTCCCTGGATGATATTGCCCGGCTGGAAAAGCTCGGTATTCCGGTGTATTGCCAGCGCTACACGTCTGTGGAGGATGTGCTGCGCGGCATCACCGACCTGGGCCGCCTGCTGAACCGCCCCGCCCCGGCCCGCCACCTCACCGATTCGCTCCGGACCGCGCTACGGGCCGTCGAGCAGCTGCCCCGGCCCGGCCGGCCGCCGGCGGTGCTGGCCATTACCTGGCAGGACCCGATTTACGTCTACGGCGAGAATACGCTGTTTACGGATAAAATCCGCCGGGCCGGGGGCCGCAATGCCGTAACCGAGCACTTCGCCCAGCCCTACCCGGCCCTGACGCGCGAGTACATCCTCAAGCTCAATCCGGAGGTGCTCATCGGCGGCAGCTTCGGCAAGCTGGACAGCACCTTTTTCAAAGCTTACCCCGAGCTGAAGCGGATCAAGGCGTACCAGAACCACCGGGTCTACGCCGTAACCGGCGACCTGATGGAGCGGCCCAGCCCGCGCGTGGTCGAGTCGGTGCGGGAGCTGCAACGCCTGATCTGGGCCCCGCCCGCCCCATGAGCCGCCGGGCCGCCCCCTGGATTCTGGCCAGCCTCGCGCTGATGGCCGTGCTGGTCGTGCTGGGGCTGCGCATCGGCAGCTTCGCCACCGATTACGCCTTTATCGGAAGCACGCTGCTGCATTATAATTCCCACGACCCGGCCCAGCTGGCGTTGGTGGAGCTGCGGCTGCCGCGCATCGTTATGGCTCTGCTGGCCGGCGGGGGGCTGGCCGTGAGTGGCTACCTGATGCAGGCTATGGTCAACAACGCCCTGGCCGACCCGTATCTGCTGGGGACGGCCTCGGGGGCTTCTTTGGGGGCTATTCTGTGCTTTTCCCTGGTGCCCAGCCTCACCGTGGCGGGCCTCTACCTGCCGCCGCTGGCCGCCCTGGCCGGCGCCCTGGCCACCACGCTGCTGGTGGTGGCGCTGGGCAGCCAGCGGGGCCAGCTGATTCCCGGGCAGCTGCTGCTGGCCGGCGTGGCCATCAGCTCCCTCACCGCCGCGCTGGGCGGGCTGCTGTCGTTTCTGGCCAGCTCCGAAGGCCAGCTGCGCACGGTGGTGTTCTGGGCTATGGGCAGCTTCGAGCGGGCCGGCTGGGACGTGCTGCCGTACCCGGCCGGGGCGTTGGCGGCGGCGCTGTTGCTGCTCGTATTCCTGCAAAAAGACCTCAACGTGCTGCTCCTGGGCGAGGAGCGGGCCCAGACCCTGGGCGTGCACGTAGCCCGCACCCGCTGGATTCTGGTCGTGACGGCCGCCGCCCTGACCGGCTGCGTGGTGGCCCTGTGCGGCCCCGTGGGCTTCGTGGGCTTGATGGTGCCCCACCTCACGCGGTGGCTGCTGGGCGTCACGGGCCGGGCCAACCTGCTGTTCTGCGCTCTGCTCGGGGCCGACTTCCTGCTGGGCTGCGACCTGCTGGCCCGGCTGCTCTACCCGCCGGCCGGTCTGCCCGTTGGTCTTATCACGGCCTTATTCGGCGTACCGTTCTTCGTATATTTGCTGCGCAAAAAGCGCGTTGCGCTTTAACCGGGGTCCTGGCTGGTTGCGTTAAACGACGGAAAGCCGCCTGTTTTTCAGCACGCAACCAGCCGCCAGCAACAGCGGCCCCATCCACTTCAGTACCCAACGAATGATTTACGTCAGCCGGCAGGAGCATTTCAACGCCGCTCATAAGCTCTATAACCCTGCCTGGACCGAGGAGCGCAACAAGGAAGTGTTCGGCCCCTGCGCCAATACCAACTGGCACGGCCACAACTACGACCTGATTGTGACCGTGAAGGGCCAGCCCGACCCGGAAACCGGCTTCGTCATCGACCTCAAGCAGCTCAGCACCCTCATCCGGGAGCACATCGTCGACCAGGTCGACCACAAAAACCTCAACCTGGACGTGCCCTTTATGAAGGACCAGCTAGCCAGCACCGAGAACCTGGTCGTGGCCTTCTGGGAGATTCTGAACCGCGAGATTCCCAAAATTTCCCGCGCCCAGCTGCACTGCATCAAGCTCTACGAAACGCCCCGCAACTTCGTAGAATACTACGGCGAATAATCAATTCTGAATTATGAATTCTGAAACATGAATTGTCCTGCATTACTGGTTCAGCACAAGCCATACTTCAGAATTCATAATTCATAATTCAGAATTAACTAGATGAAATACTACCTGATTGCGGGTGAGCGTTCCGGCGATTTCCACGCTTCCCACCTCATGCGCGAGCTGCGCCAGCAGGACCCCGAAGCCGAGTTTCGCGGCTGGGGCGGCGACATGATGCAGGCGCAGGGCGGCACGCTGGTGCACCACTACCAGGAAATGGCCATTATGGGCTTCTGGGAGGCCGCTACCAGCATCCTCAAGTTTCGGGGCTACCTCAAGGAGTGCCAGCGCGACATCGAGGCCTACCAGCCCGACGTGGTGATTCTGGTGGATTATGCCGGCTTCAACATGCGGGTGGCCAAGTTTGCCAAGCAGCAGGGCTTCAAAGTATTCTACTACATTTCGCCCAAGATCTGGGCCTGGAACCAGGGCCGTGTGCACAAGGTGAAAGCCCTGGTCGACAAGATGTTCGTGATTCTGCCCTTCGAGCAGGAGTTCTACCAGCGCTTCGACTACCAGGTCGACTACATTGGCAACCCCACCGTGGACGCCATTGCCGAGCACGTGCCCAGCCCCGATTTCTACCAGCGCAACAACCTCAATCCGCAGCGGCCCATCATTGCGGTGCTGCCCGGCTCGCGCAAGCAGGAAATCGAGGAGATGCTCTACGAAATGACGGCCATCATCCCGCCGTTTCTCGACTACCAGTTCATCGTGGCCGGCGTCACCAATCTGGACCGGAACTACTACGCCAACTTCGAGCGCAACAACGTCCGCATCCTCTTCGACCAGACCTACGATTTGCTCAGCCACGCCAAGGCCGCCCTGGTCACCAGCGGCACGGCTACGCTCGAAACGGCTTTGTTCAACGTGCCCCAGGTGGTGTGCTACCGCACCAGCGCCGTGTCCTACGCCATTGGCAAGGCCGTTATCAAGGTGCCCTACATTTCCCTGGTCAACCTGATTGCCGGCAAGGAAGTCGTCAAGGAACTCATCCAGGGCGAATTCAACTCCCGCAACCTGGTAACGGAGCTCAAGAAGGTGCTACAGGACGACGCATTCATTGCCCAGCAGAAAGCCGGCTACGCCGAACTGCAGGAAAAGCTGGGCCGCAACAACGCCGCCAAGAAAGCCGCCGAGCTGATGGTGGGGTACTTGAAGAAGTAGCTTCGTACCGAAGCCTGATAAGCAGCATTATCAAATTCTGCAGTCTACTGTAGCTGTAACCAGATACATATATGCGAGTAAATAGCTGGCTTTCTTTGCTCCTGCTTGTATTGTCCATGCTAGTCTTCACTGGTCATGCTCGTGGGCAGTCTGTTGTTGGTACTTGGCAAATCAGGACGAAACAAATAGGTAGTGGACTCCAGGAGAGCTATGTATTCAAAGCGGATAAGTCATTCGAGTATAGGGTAAACTCGGATGACGGTTTGCAGAGAATACGGGCTCTTGGTGGTACGTATACCTATAAGCCAGGTGACTTACGATTAACGATTACGTATACCAAGGAAGTCGTAGGAGGAACAATTGAGCGTAGCCATTTTCTGGGGAGCAATGACTCTTGGGCTATAGAAGGAGGGACGATACAAAAGCGTGCGGTTCCAAAGCCAGCAGTTCAATACCTAACTCTTGACTTTGTAAGTCCGACGATTATTATCGTTGATGAAGGCAATAAATTCTATAAAGTGAATTGACATAAAAAAAGCCGGGGCCATAATGTAAGTCACATTATGGCCCCGGCTTTTTAACTTTTACTGAATTCTTACGCCGCGCGCAGCTGCTTCAGCGGCGACTTCTCAAACTTGCTCTGCGCATAGTCCAGGTCGATAACCAACTCCTTGGCATCGGCGTCCGAGGGCATATCGAACATGGCGTCGGTCATGATACTCTCGCAGATGCTGCGCAGACCGCGGGCCCCCAAACGGTACTCGTCAGCTTTCAGCACGATGTACTCCAGGGCCTCCTCGGTGAAGCTCAACTCGATGTTCTCCATTTCGAACAGACGGGCGTACTGCTTCACAATCGAGTTTTTGGGCTCGGTCAGGATTTTGCGCAGCGTGGCGTGGTCCAGCGGGTTGAGGTGAGTCAGCACGGGCAGGCGGCCGATGAGCTCGGGGATCAGGCCAAACGCCTTCAGATCCACGGCCGTCACGTAGCGCAGGAAGTTATTGGTGTCTACTTTCTCCGAGAGCTGCGTTTTGGCGAAGCCCATAGGCTTGGTGTTCAGGCGGCTCTTGATGATCCGGTCGATGCCCACGAAGGCGCCGCCGCAGATGAACAGGATGTTCTCGGTGTTCACCGTAATCATCTTCTGCTCGGGGTGCTTGCGGCCGCCGTGGGGCGGTACGTTCACCGTGGTGCCTTCGAGCAGCTTCAGCATGGCCTGCTGCACGCCCTCGCCGCTCACGTCGCGCGTGATGCTGGGGTTGTCGCTCTTGCGGGCAATCTTGTCGACTTCGTCGATGTAGACGATGCCGCGCTCGGCGGCTTCCACGTTGTAATCGGCGGCTTGCAGCAGGCGGGTCAGGATGCTTTCCACGTCTTCGCCCACGTAGCCAGCCTCGGTCAGCACGGTGGCGTCGGCAATGCAGAAGGGCACTTGCAGGATGTTGGCCAGCATTTTGGCCAGGAAGGTCTTGCCCGTGCCGGTTTCGCCCACCATGATGATGTTCGATTTTTCAATCGTCACGTCGTCCTTGCCGGCCGTTTTGGGCTGCATCAGGCGCTTGTAGTGGTTGTACACCGCCACCGACATCACCTTCTTGGCTTCGTCCTGGCCCACCACGTACTGGTCCAGGTACTCCTTCATTTCCCGGGGTTTCACCAGGTTAAACTTGGGCGTCTTGGAGTTCGAGCGGATCTTGTTCTCCTCGTTCAATATCTGCTGGGCCTGACCCACGCACCGCTCACAGATGTGCGCGTTGATGCCGGAAATCATGACCGAGACATCTTTTTTGCTCTTGCCGCAGAAGGAGCACGTTATATCTGCCATTGCTAGGACTCTCAGGATAGGGGGTAGGAAAGCCTCGTTTTGCCCGAAGCCACCCCAAAGGTACGAAAACGCAAACGCCGGACGCAGCAAAAAAAGTTGCTGACGGTCGGGTCTCTACTTAAAAGAACCAAAAGCCCGCCTCCAGGTTGTCAACCGAAAGCGGGCTTTTAAGTATTTATAACGAACGGCTTAGAACGTCATTCCGAGCCTGTCGCGCATCAAGCGAGGTGCCGAGGAATCTCGCTTGCCATGGTAACCAGATTACTGTGGCAATGTCAGCACGCGAGATGTCTCGCTAAAGCTCGACATGACGTTTTGAAAAATTCAGAACAGCCTAAGCCGACTTTTTCTCCAGCACTTCGTCGATCAGGCCGTACTCTTTGGCTTCGTCGGCGCGCATCCAGTAGTCACGCTCCGAGTTGTCGTAGATTTCCTGGTAGGTTTTGCCGCTGTGCTTGGCCAGAATATCGTACAGCTCCTTCTTCAGCTTGAGAATCTCGCGGGCCGTGATTTCAATGTCCGTCGACTGGCCTTGGGCACCACCCGAGGGCTGGTGAATCATGACGCGGGCGTGGGGCAGGGCCGAACGCTTGTCTTTGGCGCCACCGGCGAGCAGCACGGCACCCATCGAGGCGGCTAGGCCGGTGCAGATGGTGGCCACGTCGGGGTTCACGTACTGCATCGTGTCGTAGATACCCAGGCCGGCGTACACCGAGCCACCGGGCGAGTTGATGTAGAGCAGAATGTCCTTCTTGCTGTCGGCCGACTCCAGGAACAGCAGCTGGGCGGTAATGATGTTGGCAATATAATCGTCGACGGCCGTGCCCAGGAACACGATGCGGTCCATGATCAGACGGGAGAATACGTCGATTTCGCGGAAGTTCTGCGGCCGCTCCTCAATCACCGAACGGGTCATGTTGGTCGGCATCATCATGCCGGCGCGCACCTGGCCTTCCACGTGGTTCAGATACTGATCCACGCCCAGGCCGCTCAGGCCCTGTCCTTTGACGGCGAATTTGCGGAACTCTTGTTTATTCAGCATGGGGAAAATGTAGGGTAGAGAAGATGTAGAAACGGAACCTGACGGGCAACAAAAAAGCCCTGACTGGCAAGTAAGGGCTTTTTTGTTGGTTACAAAACCAAGATGCTGGCTAAGGCTTAGCTGGCACCCTGAGTCCGGAAGTCCTCGGCCGAAATCGGGTTGTCATTAACAACAACTTTGCCGCGCAGGTTTTCGATGACTTTCTCTGCCAGAATGGCCTCATACTCCTGAACGTAGTTTTTGCCGTTGTCCTGGCGCAGGTAGTTATCGGCGAAGCCGCGTACCGATTCCTGCAGCTCCTCGCTGATTTCGGGCAGGTTGAACTGGCCCATGATCTTCTGCATGGTGCGCTCGATGATTTCGTCGTTCGACACCTTCAGGCCCTGCTCCTCAACGACTTTGTTGCGGATCATCGACCATTTCAGCTCCTTCTCATAGTCGGAGTAGTGCTCGTCCACCTGCTCGGCGGTCAGCTTGCCTTCGTTGGCCCGCACCAGCCACTTCTTGAAGAACTCCGTTGGAATCTGCACCGTGGTAGCGTCTACCATCTTGTCGATGATCTGACGATTTACCAGGTTTTCCGACTCCCGGTCATAGTTCTCCTGTACCGTGGCGCGCACTTTCTCGTCGAACTCCTCTTTCGAAGTCACGATGTCCTTGCCAAATACCTTGTCGAACAGTTCCTGGTCGTGCTCGGGCTTGGTGGTGCGGTTGATTTTCTCCACCGTCAGGGTGTAGTCGCCGCTGATGTTGGCGGCCTCTTCCTTGGAGTGGCCCGAGAAGTTGGCAATGGCCGAAGCGTCGCCGCCGAAAGCGTCCGACAAATCGAACGTCAGCACGTCGCCGGGCTTCACGCCGATGAACTTGTCGGCGCCGTTCTTCACCTTATTGATGGGCAGCAGCACGGGGCGCTCGGTAGCTTCGTCGTCGCCTTTCTTAAGCTTACCGTACAGGTAGTCACCGGCTTCCGAAACCTCGGGGTTGGTGCTTTCGCCAAACTGACGGCCAATCTGGTCGTAGGTTTCTTCCAGCGTGGTATCGTCGAGGGTCACCTGGTGACGGTCGATGGTGATAGACTGGTCGGCGGGCAGCTCGAAGTCGGGCAGCAAACCCAGCTCAAACTTGAAGTCGAACTCCTTGTCGGTGTCAAAATTCACGTCGCTGGGCACGGGCAGGGGCTCACCGAGGATTTTGATGTTGTTTTCCTTGATGTAGCCGTCGACAGCCTTACCGAGCAGGGCGTTGATTTCCTCGCCCAATACGCCTTTGCCGTACATCTTGCGCACCAGCCCAACGGGCACTTTGCCGGGGCGGAAGCCTTTGATCTGGGCTTTCTTGCTGTATTCTTTCAGCTTCTCGTCCACGGCGGGCGAGTAGTCAGCTTCCGTCAGGTGTACTGTCAGGATGGCACTAAGCTGATCGTCGTTTTTGTCGAAGGAGATATTCAAAGCGGGTCGTCGGTTAAAGTAAAGGAATCGAAGGGGGCGAAAAAGAAACCCCCAACGGGTGGGTTGAGGGCTCAGGGTACTGTTGAAAACTAATCTGTGCGGATGGAGGGACTCGAACCCACACGCCTTGCGGCACCAGATCCTAAGTCTGGCACGTCTACCAATTTCGCCACATCCGCGGTTCCCGGGCCTATTGCCTCGGGGCCGCAAAGCTACGCAAGCATCCCGAATATTCAAACCTGGGTTCAAAATTGGCTCGGAAAGTGGGCGGGAAGTGGGCGGGAAGTGGAAACTGAAGGGGGTAAAGCGCAGAAAGCAACTGCTTTCCGGTTCAATCAGAACGTCATGCTGAGCTTGCCGAAGCATCTCTACTGCTTCGTTGCACGATATTGATCAGCACTGCGGTAGAGATGCTTCGACTTCGCTCAGCATGACGTTCTTGCAAACTTCAACCCCGCAAGGATTTCCCGCTCCGCTTTGTTATAAATGCAGCTGGGACGTAAATCCCGCCCCGGCCTTCGTACTTTCGTAAGCGTAGTAAACTCCGAAGCCCCGCGCTTCCCCCCGCATAATGGCCACTCTGATTGACCCCGAAGTAGAACGCAACGAGATTCTTCGCCACTACCGGCGCCTGCTGCGTACCGCCAAGCCCTACCTGTCCGGCAACGACGCTAAGCTCATCAAAAAGGCGTTTAACACCTCCCTGGAAGCCCACAAGGAGATGCGCCGCAAATCCGGGGAGCCCTACATTCTGCACCCGCTGGCCGTGGCCCAGATTGCCGTTGAAGAAATCGGGCTGGGCACCACCAGCATCGTGGCGGCCCTGCTGCACGACGTGGTGGAAGACACGCCCTGGGAAATTTCCGACGTGGAGCGCGAGTTCGGCCCCCGCGTGGCCCAGATTGTGGACGGGCTGACCAAGATTTCCGGCGTCTTCGAATACGGTACTTCCGAGCAGGCCGAGAACTTCCGCAAGATGCTGCTCACCTTGTCGGAAGACGTGCGCGTAATTCTGATCAAGATTGCCGACCGCCTGCACAACATGCGCACGCTCGACTCGATGCCGCGCCACAAGCAGCTCAAGATTGCCTCCGAAACCATTTACCTCTACGCCCCGCTGGCCCACCGCCTGGGCCTCTACGCCATCAAGAGCGAGCTGGAGGACTTGTACCTGAAATATACCGACACCGAAGTCTACAACGACCTTACCAACAAAGTCCGCCAGAGCCGGGGCGCGCGCAACCGCTTTATTAAGGAGTTCGTGGCGCCCATCGACGAGGAGCTGAAAGCCCAGGGCTTCGGCTTCGAAATCAAGGGCCGGCCCAAGAGCATCTATTCCATCCTGCGCAAAATGCGCAAGCAGAACGTGACCTTCGACGAAGTCTACGACCTGTTTGCCATCCGCGTCATCCTCGACGTGCCCCAGGAGCAGGAAAAAGCCGCTTGCTGGCAGGTCTACAGCATTGTCACCGACTTCTACCAGCCCAACCCCGACCGGCTCCGCGACTGGGTCAGCACGCCCAAGGCCAACGGTTACGAGAGCCTGCACACCACCGTTATGTCGCGCACCGGGCAGTGGGTCGAGGTTCAGATTCGCAGCCGCCGCATGGACGACATTGCCGAGAAAGGCTACGCGGCGCACTGGAAATACAAGGATACTGGCTCGGTGCAGCCCGAATCGACGCTCGAAGCCTGGATTGCCAAAGTGCGGGAAATGCTCGAAACCAATAATTCCAGCGCCCTGGAATTCATGGACGAGTTCCGCCAGAACCTGTTCGTGAAGGAAGTCTACGCCTTTACGCCCAAGGGCAAGCTGGTCATTCTGCCCGACAAAGCCACGGCCCTGGACTTCGCCTTCGACATTCACACCCACATCGGCCTGCAGTGCCTCGGGGCCAAAGTCAACCAGAAGCTGGAGCCGCTGAGCTACCAGCTGCGCAACGGCGACCAGGTCGAGATCCTGACCTCGCACAAGCAGCGGCCCACCGAGGAATGGCTGCAGTACGTCATTACCTCCAAGGCGCGGGGAAAAATCAAGGAGTGGCTGCGCGACGACAAGAAAGCCAAGTCGGAAGACGGCCGCTTTATCGTGGAAAAGCGCCTGGAGCTGCTCGGCATCGAAAACAACCAGGACAATCTGAACCGCATGTTGGCTCACTTCAACATGTACAACCCCCAGGATTTCTACTACCGCATTGCCATCGGCCAGCTCGATGGCCGCGAAATCAAGGAAGCCCTCTTCGACCCAACCCAGGAAGCGCCGCGCAGCCCGTCCATTCTCGAGCCGAAAGCCTTCGACCAGGAAGTGCAGAAAATCCGGGGCGTGCGGGCCGATATGCTGGTGATAGGGGAGGAGACCCAGAAGTTCGACTACACCATCGCGCCCTGCTGCAACCCGATTCCCGGCGACGACGTGTTCGGCTTCGAAACCGAGCAGGGCATTGTTATTCACCGCACCTCCTGCCCCAAGGCCGTGGAAATGATGTCCAACTACGGCAACCGCATCGTGCGCGCCAAGTGGACCGACCAGCTCGAACTGGCTTTCCTGGCCGGCATCCGCATCAAGGGCTCCGACCGGGTGGGCCTGGTCAACGACGTGACGCGCATTATTTCCAACAGCCTGAAAGTGAACATGCGCTCCATCACCATCGACTCCAACGACGGGTTCTTTGAGGGCCAGATCATGGTATTCGTCAACGACACGGACCACCTCAACAAGATGATTCAGCGGCTTTCCAAGGTGAATGGCGTGTTGCTGGTCGAGCGGTTTGCTTCCTAGGTTCTAAAAAGTTTAAAAAGTATTAAGCAGTACAAAAGCCATGATGACTGATGCGCGTTGCCGGAACCATGCGTTTCCCTGCCGGTTATAGCCTGCGAAACGCATTGCTTTCACTACCTTTGGTACTCCTTATATATAAGGTCACATAATGTTGGATAAAGAGAAGTTCGAGGAGGTAAAGAAGATTTTCACCGCCTACCTCGAAAACAAAGGCCTGCGCAAAACATCCGAACGGTATTCCATTCTGGAGGAAATCTACTCCCGAACCGGCCATTTCGACGTGGAAGAACTCTACGCCGGCATGAAGGACCAGGGCTTGCAGGTCAGCCGCGCTACGGTCTACAACACCCTCGATTTGCTCGTCGAGCACGGCCTGGTCAGCAAGCACCAGTTTGGCCGCAACCTGGCCCAGTACGAGAAGTCCTACGGCTACCGCCAGCACGACCACGTCATCTGCACCGAGTGCCACAAGGTCGTCGAGTTCTGCGACCCGCGCATTCACGGCATCCAAACCATGGTCGGGGAGCTTTTGAATTTCCATATCTTGCACCACTCTTTAAACCTCTACGGCGTTTGTGGCGACTGCCGCGCTAAAGCAGCCGCCCGCGCAGCCAGCGAATGAAAACTGAATCTACCGTAAGCAACGGCATCCTGCACGTGCGCCTGACCGGCGACCTGATCGGCAGCCCCGACACCCAACAGCTCCTGCAGTCCGTCGACGACCACCTGGGCGAGTCCGTCATGCTCTGCGCCGTCGATTTGTCGGGGGTGCGCTACATCAACAGCACCGGCATCGGCGTCCTTGTTTCGCTGCTCACCAAGTTCCGCAGCCGCGGCGGCGAGCTGGTCTTGATTAATCCCGCCGACCACCCCCGTAAGATGCTGGCCCTGACCAAGCTTAACGCCATCTTCACCATTGCTGAAAACGAAACGGCAGCCGCCGAAGTCCTCAAATCCGCTAGCTAATGCCCGTTGACGTACTTGTAGGCCTACAGTGGGGCGACGAAGGAAAAGGAAAGATTGTTGACGTACTGGCCCCTACTTACGACGTAGTAGCCCGCTTCCAGGGTGGCCCCAATGCCGGCCACACCCTCACGTTCGACGGAATCAAGCACGTGCTGCACCAAGTTCCCTCGGGCATTTTTCACCCGCATATTATTAATGTCGTCGGCAACGGCGTGGTGCTCGACCCCGTCGTGTTCCGCGTCGAGCTCCAGAAGCTCACCGACCGGGGTGTCGAGTGGGCTAAAAACCTGCACATCTCCAAAAAAGCCCAGCTTATCCTGCCTTCCCACCGCGCCCTCGACCGAATTTTGGAGGAAGCCCGGGGTGGTGGCAAAATCGGCTCGACGCTGAAAGGCATCGGCCCTACCTACCAGGACAAAATCGGCCGCACCGGCCTGCGCGTCGGCGACATCTTGGCCGCCGACTTTCAGGACCGCTACAATGAAGCCGTGGCCCGGCACGCCACCCTGGCCAGCTTTCACGGTCAGCAGCTCGATATCGAGCAGGCCGAAGCCGAGTTCTTCTCCGCCATCGACTTCCTGCGCACCCTGCAGCTCGCCGACACGGAGTACTTGTTGAATGACCTGCTGCGCCAGGGCAAGCAAATTCTTGCCGAAGGTGCTCAAGGGTCTTTATTGGATATCGATTTCGGCACGTATCCTTTCGTTACTTCCTCCAGCACCATCGTGGCTGGCGCCTGCACCGGCTTAGGTATTGCTCCTCGCCATATAGATAAAGTGTATGGTATCAGCAAAGCCTACTGCACCCGCGTTGGCAGTGGCCCGTTTCCCACGGAGCTCCATGATGAAGTCGGCGAGCAAATTCGCGCCGCCGGCCGCGAGTTCGGGGCCACCACCGGCCGCCCCCGCCGTTGCGGCTGGATCGATCTGCCCGCCCTGCGCTATAGCATCATGCTAAACGGCGTAACCGAAATTCACCTCATGAAGGCCGATGTGCTGGATGAGTTCGATGAAATCCGCATTTGCACGCACTATCGCAACCCGGAAGGCGAGGAAACCAATCAGCTTCCCGACCTGAGCGACCTGCAAACCATGAAGCCCGTATACACGAGCTTGCCTGGCTGGAAAGTGAATCTGCAGCAAATTAACTCCGCCGATGCTCTTCCCAAAGAGCTAAAAGAATACGTTCAGTTTCTCGAAACTCACTTAGAGGTGCCCATCAGCATCGTCAGCGTTGGCCCCGATAGGGTAAGTACCCTATACATGGCTGAATCAGTAGCTTAAATAATACTAGTTAAGCGAATGGGGCAGGGAAAGTTTCTTTCCTGTCCCATTCGTATTTTCAAGGGTCCTAGTCCAGCGTATCTAGTCAATCGAAAAAAATAGCAAGAATTATGAACTTGTAATCAGTGCTAAGAAGTTATGCCACAGCCTACTTGATAAAATCAAGATAAGCAAAACGGCGGTCTTTAACGGAAAAGTGGGGGAACAGGTTTGGAAAAGCGAATCGTATCCTGCACTTTTGCACTCCCAAATCGAACGGAGGCGGGGCGACAGACACCGGACGAACCGCTCGAAAAAAAAAGTTTTCGATTGGTTTGGAAAGTAGAAAACGAAGCACTTACCTTTGCACTCCCAAATCGAACGGAAGCGGGCTACGAACGAGGAAAGAAAAAGTTTTCTGAGTTGTTTGGAAAGTACGAAAAAAGGTTCTTACCTTTGCAGCCCGCTTCGGAAGGAAGGGGACGGCCGCTGAGACCAGCAGACGAAAGCA
>NZ_SRLC01000004.1 GCF_004765605.1 Hymenobacter aquaticus
GAAAAGGTTGGCGGCGACCGACTCTCCCGCCGGTGAAGGCAGTACCATAGGCGCTACGGGGCTTAACTGCTCTGTTCGGAATGGGAAGAGGTGAACACCCGTGCTAAAGCCACCATTACTGGTGTCAGTATCACATTGCTGTAATAGCTGTCAATGACGTTGACGCAGGAAACGGGTAAGAAAAAAGAAGCTACAGAGCGTGCATACTAGAAGCGCTCGAGTCATTAGTACAGCTCGGCTCGGCCATTTCGGACCTTCGACCTGCTGCCTATCAACGTGGTAGTCTACCACGACTCTTATTATGGGAGATCTCATCTTGAGGTGAGTTTCGCACTTAGATGCTTTCAGCGCTTATCTCATCCCAGCGTCGCTACCCGGCGCTGCAACTGGCGTCACAACCGGTGCACGAGCGGCTGGTCCAACTCGGTCCTCTCGTACTAAAGTCAGGTCCTCTCAAATCTCCAACGCCCACCACAGATAGGGACCGAACTGTCTCACGACGTTCTGAACCCAGCTCGCGTGCCACTTTAATCGGCGAACAGCCGAACCCTTGGGACCTTCTCCAGCCCCAGGACGTGACGAGCCGACATCGAGGTGCCAAACCTCCCCGTCGATATGAGCTCTTGGGGGAGATCAGCCTGTTATCCCCGGCGTACCTTTTATCCTTTGAGCGATGGCCCTTCCATGCGGAACCACCGGATCACTATATCCGTCTTTCGACCCTGCTCGGCTTGTAGGCCTCACAGTCAAGCCCGCTTCTGCTATTGCGCTCTGCGTACGGTTACCAAGCGTACTGAGCGGACCTTTGAAAGCCTCCGATACTTTTTTGGAGGCGACCACCCCAGTCAAACTACCCACCAGACACTGTTTCCCAGTTAGAGATTAGGCGCCAAGCAACACAAGGGTGGTATTTCAACGTTGACTCCACGATGGCTAGCGCCACCGCTTCATAGTCTCCCACCTATCCTACACATGTGTTACCCAGCGTCAATGTCAAGCTATAGTAAAGGTGCACGGGGTCTTTCCGTCCCGTGGCGGGTACTCGGCATCTTCACCGAGACTACAATTTCACCGAGCTCACGGCTGAGACAGCGCCCAAATCGTTACACCATTCGTGCAGGTCGGAACTTACCCGACAAGGAATTTCGCTACCTTAGGACCGTTATAGTTACGGCCGCCGTTTACCGGGGCTTCGATTCAAACCTTCGCCTTGCGACTAAGTTCCCCTCTTAACCTTCCGGCACCGGGCAGGTGTCAGGCCTTATACTTCCTCTTGCGAGTTCGCAAAGCCATGTGTTTTTGTTAAACAGTCGCTTGGGCCTTTTCACTGCGGCTTCTGCTATTGCTAGCAGGAAGCGTCCCTTCTCCCGAAGTTACAGGACCATTTTGCCGAGTTCCTTGGCCGTGATTCACTCGAGCACCTCAGGATTCTCTCCTTGACTACCTGTGTCGGTTTGCGGTACGGGTTACTCACAGGTTAAAACGCTTAGCAGGTTTTCTTGGCAGTCTGATTAGGTACACTATCCCGTTGGCCGAAGCCGCCAGGTACTATCATGTTTCAGCTAAAAGAGCGGATTTACCTACTCCTCCAATACCTACGCACTTCAACGGGCACTTCCGTCCGCCCGCGGTACTTTCACTTCTGCGTCACTGCATCACTTCTGTAAGTAAGTGCTGGAATATCAACCAGCTGTCCATCGACGTAGCCTCTCGGCGTGGCCTTAGGTCCCGACTAACCCTGATCCGATTAGCGTTGATCAGGAAACCTTAGTCTATCGGTGGGCGGGTTTCTCACCCGCCTTATCGTTACTCATGCCTACATTTGCTTTTCTGGCCGCTCCAGCATCCCTGACAGAACACCTTCACCGCTGACCAGAATGCTCCCCTACCACTTGCACATAGTGCAAATCCATTGCTTCGGTACCGGACTTGATGCCCGCGTATTATCGATGCCCTCTCGCTCGACCAGTGAGCTGTTACGCACTCTTTAAAGGAATGGCTGCTTCCAAGCCAACCTCCTGGCTGTCAAAGCAAGTGGACCTCCTTTGTTCAACTTAGTCCGAATTTAGGGACCTTAGCAGATGGTCTGGGTTCTTTCCCTCTCGGCCTGGGACCTTAGCACCCCAAGCCTCACTGCCGGCTATATTACTAGGCATTCGGAGTTCGTCAGGATTCGGTAGGCTATGACACCCCCTAGTCCTATCGGTAGCTCTACCTCCTAGTAACTCAACGCCGACGCTGTACCTAAATACATTTCGGGGAGTACGAGCTATTTCTCAGTTTGATTGGCCTTTCACCCCTACCCTCAAGTCATCCAAATCCTTTTCAACGGAAACTGGTTCGGACCTCCAGTTGGTTTTACCCAACCTTCATCCTGCTCAAGGGTAGATCACAAAGTTTCGCGTCTACCTCCTCTGACTCTGCGCCCTATTCAGACTCGCTTTCGCTGCGGCTCCATGACTTAAGTCATTTAACCTTGCCAGAGAAGAGTAACTCGTAGGCTCATTATGCAAAAGGCACGCCGTCAGCCCACTAAAGGCCTCCGACCGCTTGTAAGCACACGGTTTCAGGTTCTTTTCACTCCGGTATTCCCGGTTCTTTTCACCTTTCCCTCACGGTACTGGTTCACTATCGGTCTCTCAGGAGTATGTAGCCTTAGCGGATGGTGCCGCTGGATTCAGACGGGGTTTCTCCGGCCCCGCCCTACTCAGGAATCCGCTACCGTGTATGATTCGTTCGCCTACGGGATTCTCACCCTCTATGATCGACTTTCCCACGTCGTTCAGCTAAAATCATACAATCAGATGTTGCGGTCCTACAACCCCGGACTGGCCGTAACCAACCCGGTTTGGGCTCGTCCCCGTTCGCTCGCCACTACTTGGGGAATCATTGTTATTTTCTGTTCCTCCGGGTACTTAGATGTTTCAGTTCCCCGGGTTTGCCCCTTATCCCATACAGGAAAGGTCTTGCAGCTTCACTGCAAGGGGTTGCCCCATTCGGAAATGCCAGGATCACCTTCTATGTGCGAATCCCCTGGCCTTATCGCAGCTTATCACGTCCTTCATCGCCTCTGAGAGCCTAGGCATCCCCCGTGTGCCCTTCGTTACTTCTGTAACTTCCTGACTTGC